>DASQDV010000559.1:0-3482 GCA_035633995.1 Pyrinomonadaceae bacterium
CGCACCTCGAAGCGGGTCACTATTTCAACCCGCACGCGCAGCGCGTGATCGAGGCGAAGGCCGACGGCGCGAAGCTCATCGTCTTCGACACGCGTTTGTCGAACACGGCGACGCACGCGGATTATTTCGTCTCGCCCTACCCCGGGTCAGAACCGGCCATCGTGCTCTCGATTGCGAATTATTTGATCAGGCATGAACTCTATAACGTCGAATACGTGCGGCACTGGTGGAACTGGGAAGAGTTCATGGCGGTCGAGCACCCGGAGCGGGAAACGAACTTCGAGAATTTTCAAACTCTGCTCGGAGAACTCTACGCCGAATACACGTTCGAGTTTGCGTCGCAGGAGTCGGGCGTTGACGCGAAAGTTATCGAAGAGATCGCGCGCGTCGTGGCAACGGCGGGGACGCGTTTTTCGAGTCACAACTGGCGTTCCGCATCCGCAGGCAACAGCGGCGGCTGGCAGGTGACGCGCACGCTCTTTATGTTGAACGCTTTGCTCGGCGCGGTGGCGACGGAGGGCGGGGTGTTCCCGAACGCCTGGAACAAGTTTGTGCCGAAGCCGATCTATTCACCGCCGCACCCGCCGCGCTGGAATGAACTCACGTGGCCGCGCGAGTACCCGCTCGCGATGAACGAGCTTTCGTTTCTGCTGCCCCATTTTTTGAAGGAGGGGCGAGGCCGTGTGGATGTCTATTTCACGCGCGTCTATAACCCTGTGTGGACGAACCCGGACGGCTTCAGTTGGGTCGAGGTCTTGAACGACGAGAGCTTGATCAACTGCTACGTCGCGCTGACGCCGACGTGGAACGAGACGGCCTACTTCGCCGATTACATCCTGCCGATGGGGCACGGCTCGGAGCGGCACGACGTACATTCCTACGAGACGCACGACGCGCAGTGGATAGGCTTTCGCCAGCCCGTCCTGCGCGCCGCGCGCGAACGCCTCGGCGCGAAGATCGCCGACACGCGCGAGATCAATCCCGGCGAGGTCTGGGAGGAGAACGAGTTCTGGCTGGAACTCTCTTGGCGCATAGACCCGGACGGCGCGCTCGGCATACGCCAGTACGTCGAGTCGAAAGAGCGACCGGGTGAGCGTCTGAGCGTGGACGAGTATTACAGTTACATGTTCGAGAACAGCGTGCCGGGATTGCCGGAGCGCGCGGCGCGGGAAAATCTCTCGGCCTTCGAGTTTATGCGTCGCTACGGTTCGTTCGAGGTGCGGAAAAAAGTCGGGGCGATTTATCGGGAGAGCGTGCCGGAGGAGGAGTTGGAAGACACGCGCACGGATCATTTCGGTCGCGTGTACACGAAGACGCCGAAGCCGCCCACGCTGAACATCGTGCCCATACCGAGTCCCGACGGCGACGCGGAGGGGCGCAGGCTCGCCGGCGTGCGGGTTGACGGCGAGACGCTGCGCGGTTTTCCCACTCCGAGCGGGCGGCTCGAATTTTACTCGCGCACGCTCGCCGACTGGGGCTGGCCTGAATACATCATCCCCACCTACATACGCAGCCACATACACCCCGCGAACCTCGCGGCGGATCAGACGGTTCTCATCTCGACTTTCCGCCTGCCCGTACAGATTCACACGCGCTCGGCCAACGCCAAGTGGCTCGACGAGATCGCGCACACCAACCCCCTGTGGATTCACACGTCGCACGCCGCGCGCCTCAATGTGCGCACGGGCGACCTCGTGCGCGTCGAGACGGAGATCGGCTACTTCGTCGTGCGCGCGTGGGTGACGGAAGGGATCAAGCCGGGGATAGTTGCGTGCAGTCACCACATGGGGCGCTGGAAGTTGAAGGAGCACGGGCAGCGGCAGATGATGGCGACCGTCTCGCTCGAACACGAGGGCGAGCGCTGGGGCTTGCGGCGCGAGCGGGGCGTTGCGCCTTACGAGTCGGCGGACGCAGACACCCTGCGCATCTGGTGGACGGACGTGGGCGTGCATCAGAACCTGACTTTCCCCGTCCACCCCGATCCCGTTTCGGGGATGCACTGCTGGCATCAGGCCGTGCGCGTGACCCGCGCCGAAGCGACCGACGCTTACGGTGACATCTCCGTCGACACGGAAAAATCGCACGAGGTTTACCGTAAGTGGCTCGCCCGAACGCGCGGCGCGGACAGGTTTTCGCCCGACGGCACGCGTCGCCCCTACTGGCTCCTGCGCCCGCTCAAGCCTGCGAAAGAGGTTTATCGCCTGCCGGACAGGAAGGAACTCGTGAGCACCGAGTGATGGAACTGTTTCGCGCCCTCGCCGTGTTCGCCGAGCCGCCGACGACGGAGAGCGCCGGGATAGCTGCTGCGCTCGAACTCGGCGCGCTGCCCGAAGCGAGCGAGTACACGGAAACTTTCGTTTTCCAACTCTACCCTTATGCCTCCGTCTATCTCGGCGCGGAAGGGATGCTCGGCGGCGAGGCGCGCGATCTGATCGCGGGCTTCTGGCGCGCGCTCGCGCAGACGCCGCCCGCCGAACCCGATCACCTCTCCGTGATGCTCGCGCTCTACGCGCAACTCGTCGAACTCGAAGCGAGCGCTCGCGGCGACGCGCGGCGCGAGAGTTGGCAACGCGCGCGTCGCGCGTACCTGTGGGAACACCTGCTCAGTTGGCTGCCCTTCTACCTCTCCAAGTTGAAGGAGGTCGCGCCGCCGTTTTACCGCCGCTGGGCGGAGATGCTGCTGGACGCGCTTTCGGAAGAAGCGCGCGCGACGCGAGAGCCGCCGCAACTCTCTCTGCACTTGCGCGAATCGTTGAGACTGGTTGATCCGAGAGAGGACGAGGCGGGGCGTTTTTTGCAGTCGCTGCTGAGTCCGGCGCTGAGCGGGATGATTCTCGTGCGGTCTGATTTGAGCCGCGCCGCGCGCACTCTCGAACTGGGCTTGCGCATCGGCGAACGCAAGTATGTCCTCGAATCGCTGCTGGCGCAGGACGCGCGCGGCGTGCTCGGCTGGCTCGCACGCGAAGCGCGCGAGTGGGGCGAACGCCATCGCCGCCTGCGCGACACGTTCGGAGAGACGGCGCGCGTGTGGGAGGCGAAGGCCACGGCGTCGGCGCAACTGCTGGAAGAACTCAAAGCGGCGACCGACACGGAAGCTGAGACGCCTGCCGTCTGAATCGCGCCTCGCCGCGCGTCCTCCATCCAATCTCAACGCTTTCCCGTTCCCGAAAAAATATTTGTAACTTTTCCCGTTCCTGACTGTTTTAGGGGCGTACAGTGTTTTTATGGCGAGCGAAGAAGACGAGTTCGCGGTTATGTTTCACGAGTTCTACCCCGGCCTGTGCCGTTTTATCGCATGCCTGCTGGGAGGGCGCGGCGCTTCCGGCACGGCGCAGGACATTGCGCAGGAAAGTTTTTTGCAGTTGCACCGCACGGGGTTGCGGAGCCTGCCGGAAGGCGAGGCGCGTTTCTGGCTCTATCGCGTGGCACGCAACTTCGCTTTGAACGAGTTGAACCGGCACAACACGCGCCACCGTCTGTTC
>DASQDV010000560.1:0-1798 GCA_035633995.1 Pyrinomonadaceae bacterium
AACGGCCATCTCAACTACGGCGGCACGTTCCGAAACACCGGGCTTCTCTTCGACGTGACGCGCAAGCAGGGCGAAGGCGCACGCGCGCGTCATCGCTCCGGCCTCTCGGATTTCAACTTCAAGACGGTGACGGCCATCGGCACGCGGCAGGCGCTCACCACGAAGTTCAACTTTTACCGCGAGCGTTCGCAGGTCTCCTACTCCGGTCTGACCGAGGCCGAATATGCCGCCGACCCGCGCGCCAACCCGTTCTCGAACGACCGCTTCTACGGCGACCGCTTCGGCGCGTCGGCCACGCACGCCGTCGTCTTCAACTCGAACGCGACGCTCACGACCAGCCTCTACGGCTCATACTTTCGCCGCCACTGGTGGCGGCAGTCGAGCAACTCCGCGCAACGCCCGAACCGCCTGAACGTAGACCCCGACTGCCGCAGTTTCGCCGACCGCGACACGACCTGTGGCAACGAAGGGCGGCTGCGTCAATATCACTTCTTCGGCGTCGAGCCGCGCCTGAACTTGAGGCACAAACTTTTCGGCGTGCAAAGCGAGACGGACTTCGGCGTGCGCGCGCACTACGAGACGCAGGATCGCTTACAGAAGAATGGCGACCTGCCCAATTCGCGCGACGGCGTCATCGCCGAAAACAACGAGCGGCGCAATCAGGCTTATTCCGGCTTCGTGCAAAACCGTTTCCTCTTCGAGAAGTTCACCGTCACGCCGGGCGTGCGCATCGAGCACGTCAGGTTCCAGCGCACGAACCGTCTCGGCAACGCCGGGCTGGGTGTCTCGGGTGAAACCTCGCTCACGCAGGTTGTGCCCGGCCTCGGCGTCTCCTATCAACCGACGGCACAACTCACCGTCTTCGCGGGCGTGCATCGCGGCTTCGCGCCGCCGCGCACCGAAGACATCATCAACAACACGACGGGCGGAAGCATCGATCTCGATCCCGAACTCAGTTGGAACTACGAATTTGGCTTGCGCGCCGCGCCCGTTCGCGGCCTGCGTTTCGAGGCGACGCTGTTTCGCATGGACTATGAGAACCAGATCGTCCCGGCGAGCCTCGCGGGCGGCATCGGCTCTGCGCTCACGAACGGCGGTTCGACGCTGCATCAAGGCGCGGAGTTTACGGGACGCATAGACACGGGCACGCTCGTCGGCAGCCGTCACAATTTCTACCTGCGCGTGGCCTACACGTTTCTCCCCGTCGCACGTTACACCGGCACGCGCTTCAGCAACATCCCGGGCTTCACGAATGTACGCATCGACGGCAACCGTCTTGCTTACGCGCCGGAGAACCTGCTCAACGCGAACATCGGTTATTCGCACCCCGCCGGCATTGACGCGCTCGTCGAAGGCGTCTATGTGGGCAGGCAGTTCGGCGATGATCTGAACTTGCGCACGTCGCCGCGCGCCGACGGGCAACTCGGCCCCGTGCCCGGCTACGCGGTCTGGAACGCGACCGTGAATTACAACGTCGAGCAACTGCGTTCGACCTTTTTCGTCACGGCCAAGAACCTCTTCGACCGCACTTACATCGTAGACCGTGCGCGCGGCATCTTGCCGAGCAGCCCGCGCCTCGTGCAGGCCGGATTGAAGTTCCGTTTTTAACTCTCCGGCGCGCGGCCAGTTCTCAACACGAGTTGAAGCGCGCGCCCGAACCTGACGCGGCAAAAACTTCGGGCGGCGAACTCTGGCAAAGTTCGCCGCCCGAAGTTTTTATCCTTGTTCGTTGTTCCGCCGTCAACTCTGTGTCGGCGGGCGATTGCGCGTCGGAAGTATGTGCGCGCAACAGATTTCT
>DASQDV010000561.1:0-4731 GCA_035633995.1 Pyrinomonadaceae bacterium
TGCCGACGGCGCAGAAGCCGCAATGGCGCGTGCAGATGTCGCCGCCGAGCATGAAGGTGGCCGTGCGGTCAGACCAGCACTCGAAGATGTTCGGGCAGCGCGCCTCCTGGCAGACCGTGTGCAGGTTCAAGCCCTCGATCAACTTTAAAACGTGATTTTGATTCGACGGGTCGCCGATGCGAATCTTCAACCAGTCAGGTTTGCGACCCGTCGGGCGTCCCTCGGGCGGCGCGGTGATGTTATTGCTGATGACTTTTAACTCGCGGCTCAATTAAATTCGCTCCACAATGATTTTCGACTTGCCGCTATTTTAACATTTGCCGGAGTCGCCTGTCGCCCGCCCGTCACCTCTGTATTCCGAAGTTGCCGAAGATGAGGCCGATGAAGAGCAGCCCCGCAATCGTCAGCCCGGGCACGATCAACCAGAAGCGCAGGACGTTTCACACCGGCGCATTCTTCTCGACCTTCAAAGGCTCTTTGAGCGGGCTATTTTTATCCATCATCAGACCGCCCTTGATTTACACGCTTTAAACTTCGAATGCCGCCCCGCGCACCAGCCCTGCTTCAAAGCAACCTACTGCACGAGCCGCGCCAGCGCGTCGGCGTCCACGTTGCCGCCCGAAATCACAACCCCGATGCGTCGAATGTTTGTTGGAAGTTTATTAAAAAGCACCGCCGCTGCGGCCAGCGCGCCCGTCGGCTCGACGAGTATTTTCAGACGAAACAGCAGGAACTTCATCGCCTCCGTCGTCTCGGCGTCCGAGACCGTCAACACGTCCTCCGCGTATTGTTGCACCAGGGGAAAAGTGAGCGCGCCCGGCATCTGCACGCGCGCGCCGTCGGCGATGGTCGGCGGCGGCGGAATCGAGACGCGCTCGCCCTTCAGGAAAGACTGTCGCGTGTCGTCGCCCGTTTCCGGTTCGACGGCGAAACAGCGAATGCGCGCGTTTAGGCCGCGCGCCGCCACGCTCGCCCCGGCGAACAGCCCGCCGCCGCCGCAGGGCAGGACAATCGCTTCGAGGTCTCGTGCTTCCTCCATCAATTCAAGCGCGCACGTCCCCTGCCCCGCCATCACGTAGTAATCGTCGTAAGGCGGGACGAGGACGTGGCCGCCGCGTTCGGCCACCTCGCGCGCGACCGTCTCGCGGTCGTCGCGCTCCCGGTCGAAGAAGATGACCTCCGCGCCATAACCGCGCGTGGCTGCCACCTTCGCGCGCGGCGCGTCCTCCGGCATCAGGATAACGGCGCGCGTGCCCGCATCGCGCGACGCGAGCGCGACGGCCTGCGCGTGATTGCCCGACGAAAAGGCCGCGACGCCGCGCGCGCGTTCCGCGTCGTCGAGCGCGAGAATCTTATTGGTCGCGCCGCGCATCTTGAACGCCCCGGCGCGTTGAAAATTTTCGCACTTGAAAAAAACTTCGCGCCCGCCCGCCGCCCGGTTGAAGGCGCGCGAAGACATGACCGGCGTGCGATGCACGCGCGAACGGATGCGCTCGTGCGCTTCGCGTATGAATTCAAGCGTTAGCATATTCCTCTTCCGTCGTCCGCATGTCGAAGACTTCCGCGAAGCGCGCAATGACATTGTCTTCCACGTCGCGCATATTGACTTCGCGGCCGAGCAGTTCGTGCATCGAGGCGACGGGTTCCCCTTCGCAGGCGATGATTAAATCGAAGAAGCTGAGGTCGGTGTTGACGTTCAAGGCGAAGCCGTGCGTCGTCACCCAGCGCGAGATGTGCACGCCGATGGCGGCGACCTTGCCGCGCGCCGTGTGCACGCCCGTCAGACCTTTGATCCTGAAACCCTCGATACGAAAATCCGCGAGCGCGCGAATCAACGCTTCCTCAATTTCGCGCACGTAGCGATGCACGTCCTCGCGGTCTGGACTCAAGTTGATGATCGGGTATCCGACGAGTTGACCCAGCCCGTGATAAGTCGCCTTGCCGCCCCGGTTGGTTTCAAACAGTGCGACGCCGCGCGCCGCCAACACTTCGGGCGAGGCGAGCACGGCGTCGTTCGTCGCGCGTCGCCCGAGCGTTAAGACATGCGGGTGTTCGACGAGGAGGAGCGTATCCGTGCCCGTGCGCGCTTTCAGCGCGGCCTCGGTCTCTTTCTGAATTTGATAGGCCGCGCCGTACTCCATCCGTCCGAGGCGGCGAACCCGTAGCGTTCTCTTCGGCATCGCAAAGAAGGTTCGTGTTCTGATTTTCGCCCGTGTCGCGTCTATTGTAACAGCGCGCGGCGGGCTTCGCCGAACGGCTCGACAGACCTTTGCCAACTTGACGGCGCGCGGCGCGCGGGCATAGTTTGTCGTCTAAACACGCTGATCAGAGGAGGAACGATTTTGAAACTTGTCCCAGCACTCGGCCTTGCCTGCCTGTTGCTTCTACCGCCCGCCGGATTTGCCACGCAACCGCGCCAGCGACGCACGACGCAGAGGCGTCCCGCCGCCTCGACGCGCGCGACGAAGAAGCCCGCGACCGCCAGCACCTCTACGCTCAACGAGGCGCGCATACGCCTCACCGACGAGTTGAAGACGCTGACGCGTTTTCTCTACCTCTACGGGCGCACCTCGATAGGTGTGGAGAACAACGAGAAGCAGGCGCGCGAAGGCGGCGCGGTGTCGCCCGAAGCGCAGGCCATCCTGAACCGCAGCCGCTCGACGGTGACCGGGAGCCTGAGCAACATCCGCGACCGCCTCGACAAACTCGAACTCTACTTCCGCACGACGCCCGGCCTCGAACGACACTACGGGCGCTTGAGCGGCGTCGCCGCCGCCGCCGCCACCGCCGAACAGCGCGCCAACTCCGGCCAACTCGACGCCGCCGGGCGCGCCCTCATCGAAGTCGCCAACCAACTCGCAGACGTGCTTTTGGAAATGTAAGAACAGTGACAGGTGACGGGTGACAGGTGACAAGTTAGAACAAAAAACTTGTCTTCCATCTTGTCACCTGTCACCTGTCACACTTCTTTTGTTACTTCTTGACGTAGTAGCCTGAGCGTGCGCGGACGCGTGCGTCGGCGTGTGCGGGCGTGCGGACTTTGATGTTGAGAAACTTGCCGTTCGGGGCGTCGCTGTTTGAATAATACTGGAGCAGGTATTGTGCGCGGAGTTCGGCGGCGATGCGGCGGAGGATTTCGTCGAACTCTTCGATCTGTTCGGGTTTGAACGACGCGCCGCCGGTCGTCGCGGCGAGTTGCTGCATGCCTTCCTGCGCGCGTGTGCCGCGTGCGTTGAACTTGAGGCCGCCGCCGCTCGGGTTGATGGAATAGAAGACCGCGTCGGCGCGCTGCAACTCGCGCTGCACTTCGAGGAGCGCACGCCGGTGCGTGTCGCGCTGGCGCGTGAGCGCGTTGGCGGGCAACTTCTCGCCGCGATTCAGCGAGCGCGCGTCGGCCACTTCGCCTTCGCGCACGCGGTCGCTGTAGTTGTCGTCGCCGTCGGAGATGGCGAGGATGACGCGGCGGTGACGGCCGGGCGCGTTCTGCGCGAGATAACGCGCTGCTGTGATGGTCGCGTCGTAGAAGGCCGTCGGCGTCGGTTTCTGCGGCGCGGGAATTTGTAGCAGTTTGGCCGAAGCGATCTCGGCGGAGGCAAGTTGCTGTTCGAGTCGCGGCGTCTGTTCGATGCGGAAGACGGCGGCGCGATCGACGGGCTTCAAAACCTGTTTCAAGAAACGCGCGGCGGCCTCCTGCTCGAACGCGAAACGCTGGCCGACGCTGCTCGACACGTCGAAGAGAATGGCGATGTCGAGCGGCACCTGATCGGCGTCGCCCACCTGCGCGATCTCCTGCGCGCGCCCTTCCTCTTCCAGACGGAAATCCGCCGCCTTCAAACCCTGCAACGGCTCGCCCTGCGCGTTTGTCACAGAGACGGGCACAACCACCAGATTCGACGTGACGCGGACGATGTCGTCATCGTCGCTAATGGTTTCGTCCGTTGCGGGCGTCTGCGACGCGGGCGACGACGACGGTGTGGGCTGCGGAGTCTGTTGCGGCGCGGGCGTCTGCGTCGCACGCGGCGTTTGCTGCGGCGCGGGCGAAGGGAGTTGCGGGACGCGGACTGGTTGTTGTTCTTGCGACGCGTGCGAAACGTTGTGGTGTGTCTGCTGCGCCGAACGATGCTTGCCGTACGGCGTCGCCGTCCGATGCGCGCTCGCGCTCGTCCCGGAGAAAAGAACGGAGGCCGCCCCGACGAAAGAGATCGCCAGCGCGACGAGTAGCGTCCGCAATTTGTCGTTAACTGAGTTCATCTAAGACCACCCTTGACGAAGAAAAGGGAAAGGGAAAGGGGAAGGGGTAAAGGGAAAAGTGAAAGCCACAATACAGGCTTGCCGACTCCTCCTTTACCCTTTGCCCTTTACCCCTTCCCCTGTCTTATTCGTTGCCGCTTATTGTTCGGGCGTGGCCGCGTCGGGCTTGGCCGTGCTCATGTTCGGCGCGGCCTGCATGAGACCGCGATTGACGAGCACGCTGATCTCGACACGACGATTCTGCTGGCGGCCTTCGCGCGTCTTGTTGTCGGCGACGGCCTGCTGCTCGCCGTAGCCGAACGGCGTCACGATGCGGCGCAGCGGGATGTTGTGCGTGTAGGCCAGGTATTGCACAACGGCGTCGGCGCGACGCTGGCTGAGCATGCGGTTCTTCGATTCCGCACCGTCGGCGCTCGCAAAGCCGCGCACTTCGAGGACGTAGCCGCGCGCCTTCAAGGCCTGCTGCGCGATCTGGTCGAG
>DASQDV010000562.1:0-4723 GCA_035633995.1 Pyrinomonadaceae bacterium
TCCTTCGCGGCGGAGACGTTCGGCGGCGAAGATTTGCGCTCCGATGATGCCTTTCGCGTCGCACGAGCCGCGCCCGTAGATGTGCGTCTCGTCTTCGCTCGAAGCGGTGACGGGCGGCACGGTATCAATGTGCGTGGAGAAAAAGAGGCGCGGCGCTGCCGACGCGGCGGCGATGACGTTGGCGCGGCGCGGCGCGATCTCCTGAAGCTCGACTCTGTAGTTCAAGCTTTCGAGATGAGAGGCGAGGAAACGCGTGGCCGCGTCCTCTTCGCCGCTCGGCGAAGGGATGTCTATGAGTTGGCGCGTGAGGGCGAAGAGGTTCAACGAGAAACTCCCTCCTTCCGGCGTTGGAAGAGGGGCGCCAGTTCCTGCGTGTCGCACTCGAACAGCGACGCGTGCAGACGCCGCACCGTCTCTTCCACATCGCGTTCGGCCACGACGAAAGTGAGGTTGACGTTTGACGCGCCCTGCGAAATAAGCAGCACGTTGATGTCGCCGAGCGTGCCGAAGATGCGTGCGGCGATGCCGGAGGTGTAGCGGAGTTCTTCGCCGACGACGCAGACGACGGCCAGCCCGGTTTCGACTTTCACCGCCGCGATGGGTCGCAGGTCGCGTATGATCTCTTCGACCTTGCTCGTGTCTTCGAGCGAGAGCGAGACGGAAACCTCCGAGGTGGTGACGATGTCGATGATCGTGCGGTGCCGCTCGAAGACTTCAAAGAGCGCGCGCAAAAAACCGTATGCGCCGAGCATCCGCGCGGAGGTAATGTGCAGCACGGTGACGCCTTTTTTGTGTGCGATGGCCTTGACGGTGCGCGGCGACATCTCCGCGTCGAAGTAGACGCCCGTGCCCGGCTGATCGGGGTCGCGCGAATTGCAGATGCGCACCGGGATGCTGCGAATAACTGCGGGCAGGATCGTCTTCGGATGCAAGACCTTCGCGCCGAAGTAGGCGAGTTCGGCGGCTTCGGCGAAGGAGAGACTGGGGATGGTGCGCGCGTGCGGGACGACGCGCGGGTCTGCGGTCAGGACGCCGTTCACGTCCGTCCAAATTTGAATTTCGCGCGCTTCCAACCCCGCGCCGACGAGCGCGGCGCTGTAGTCCGAGCCGCCGCGACCGAGCGTGGTCGTGTGGCCTTCGGGCGTCGCGCCGATGAAGCCGCCGAGCACGGGAATGCGTCCCGCTTCGAGCAGCGGCGACAGTTCGGCGCGCGTGTGTTTGTAAGTCTCTTCATTCAAGGGCGTGGCGTTGCCGTGCTCGGCGTTGGTGATGACGCAGCGGCGCGCGTCCACGTAGGCGGCAGGCAAGCCCCGCTCCGAGAGGACGGCGGCGAGCAGACGGGCGGAGAGGCATTCGCCGTAAGAGACGATCTGGTCTTGCAGCGCCGCGCGATTTTGCGCCTGCGCGGCAACGCGGCTGAACAGTTCTTCGAGCGCGCGGCGGGCGTTCGAGAGTTCGACGAAGAACTCGTCACGCGCGCCTGCTTGAAGCATCAGCGCGACGAGCGTGTAACGCTCAAAATGCTCTTCGAGCGCGCGCGCGGCAGCCGCCGCGTCGCCCTCCAACGCACGCTCGACGCTCGCCAGCAGCGCGTCCGTCACGCGGCTCATCGCGGAGACGACGACCACAATAGCAGGGCACTCGCCGCTGCGCGCTCCGACGATCCGCGCCACGCGCGCAAACGCCCGCGCGTCTTCGACCGACGTGCCGCCGAACTTCATTACAATCGCTTGATCAGCCACTACTACACTTGATTCGTTCGTCGCCTCGTGAGCGCGTAACCGAACGACTACTCAGAATGTTCTAACAGTATTTACGGGGCGACGCATTATAAGGCATGAAGCGCGTCCCCTGATACGCGCGGCGGCGTCTGGCGGGCAAAACGTGAGTTAAAAATGATGAAGGCCGGACGCAATTTGTCCGGCCTTCTATGTTTACTGGGAGACAGGGACTCGAACCCCGAAAGCCTGATCCAGAGTCAGGTGTGATACCATTTCACCATCTCCCAACACGTGGTGATGGACAAAATTAACGTGCGGGCGCGGCGGTTGTCAACCGTGCTTTCGTCGCCTCTCCGGCCTCACGCGCAGTTCATGCTTATTGCGGCGGCCTGATGGCGACAATCGCATCGCCGCTGACGGACACTTCAAAACGTTTGCCCGCCGGAATGATCGCGTTCTCCCCGCGCTTGAAGCCGTGTAAAAGCGCAACGGGAGCGATCAGCGGCAAGAGCGCGCCCGTCAGTATCATTTGCGTTGCCACCTTGGCGCCTTTGCTGTCGCCCACGATTCGCCCCGCCGAAGTGGCGAGCGGGATGCGCGTGCCGTCTACGGCCGTCACATCCTGCATCGTCCAAGCGATACGCCCGGCGCGCCCCCAGTGCCCGCCCCTGCTTGCTTTCACGACACGCCCCGTTGCCGTCGCGCCCACTGCGATGACGACGACCCCGTCCACCAGCACCGGGTTGACCACGCGAAAGCTGATCAACTCACCCGCCCGCACCTCCTGCGAACTGATCGTGTAAGCCATCTCGATGTCGAGCGGCGTGCCCTGCGGAAGTTTCACCCGGAGAGCCTGCGTCGGCTGCTGCTTTGGCGAGACGGCGGACGGCGAGGCCGCGCCGGGCACAGGAGTCGCTGCGCCGGGCGCGTCGAGCATGGCAAGGATGACGGTATCGGGCACGCCGTCGCGCTTGAGTTGCTCAAGGGCGGCGGGCGTCGTCTCGAAGTTACAGGCCGACGATTTAATTTTGGTGATAATGGCGTCGGGCGCGTGGGCGGCTCTGACCAGTGCCAGCACGTCTGCGTTGCCGAGCGGACGGGCGGCGTTTTCTTGCGACGGTTGGATAATTTTTGCTGCCTCTTGCGCGCGGGCGGCGGGCGGCATCGCAAGCGCCTGATGGGCGATGAGCAGCGATAATAAAAGGGATGTGGAAAGGTTCTTCATGCAGCGTGCTCCTGAGAAAAGTGTCCGGACACGGGAGTGCCTGGCAAACGAGATGCCACGCATCCTGACATTGAATCTCGGAGCCGGCGCAGGCGCTGAGGACACTTTTCACCGGCGTCGAATATTCGAAGCGCGCTGAGTGTGCTGGCGGAGCGAGTTAATAAGAGGCGGGATTAAATTTGAGGGGCAGTATTCATGCGCGCATGCCCGCCCTTTGCGAGCAGGGCATGCGCGCGCGAAATTACACTGAGACTTCTTCCTCTTCGACGAGATACGGCGACACCTTGACGGGTTGCTCGTCGGCGTCTTCGGCGAGGATGGCCTGAACGATGGGGAGCGAGAGCGTGTGGCGCTTGGGGATGCCGGGCACTTCTTTGCCCTTGGCATAGACGGGATGCCGCCCGTGCTCTTCGTACCACTCGGCGAGCCCGGCGGTCTTGTGCATGTTCTCGATGATCTGCCGCCAGCCGACGCCCGTGTTGTAGGCGCAGAAACTGATCTCGCCTTCCTGCGTGCCGTAGGGGATAACGCACATCTCCGTGCGGCGGAAGTCGTAGTTGAACAAATCCTGGAACCACATGCCCTCGACGCAGAGCACGCGCCACTGGTCGTTCGGGTCGTCCGAGCCGTGCTGCGTCTTCATGCGGTCATTGCGATCCGAATTGGAATTCGTCGAAGACGGCTTGAAGAGGTTGATGATTTGCGAGATGGGGAAGCCTTCGGGCGCGCTCTTGGCGTCGAAGTTGCGCATGATGGTCATGGCGAGTTGCGCCATCGAGAGCTTCGCGCCGCGCGCCGTGTCCGTGATGACGGCCACGTCGCGCATAAACTGCTCGTAGTTGAAGAACTTGAAGAGCGGCGTCCATGCGCCCGTGTGACGGTTGACGACCATCAAGGTGAAGACGCCGCAGTTCGGGTGGCAGTTGCAACTAGACCAACCCCACGGCGCGTCCGCGCCTTGCAGCATGTCCATCACGGAGGTGAAAGCCGAATAGGACGAGAGCGGGTACCAATCGCGCAGGGCTTTTAAATCGCCGCCGAGCTGTTTTTCCAGATCGGTTGCCATGTCGGCGAGCGTATAACGCTGCTGGATGCGCACGTCGTCGGGCACGTCCTCGTCGCGTCCCGTGAAGGAGACGGGCTGGAAGGCGATGGTCTGAATCTTATCTATGTTCTTCGCGGCGAACTCGACGATCTGGCCGATGGCATCGTTGTTGATCGTGTTCACGATGGTCGTCACCAGCGTGACCTTGATGCCGACTTCCGCCAGATTCTCGATGGCCTTCTGCTTCACGTCGAACAGATTGCCGACGCCCCTGTGCTTATTCTTTTCTTCGCTCACGCCGTCGAACTGTAGATAGACGCCGTGTTGCCCGGCCTCTTTCGCCTGACGGCAAAACTCTATATCTTCGGCGAAGCGGATACCGTTCGTCGCGGCGAGTATGCGGTAGAAACCGATCTTCTTGGCATAGGCGACGGCTTCGAGGTAGTAAGGCGAGAGCGTCGGCTCGCCGCCGGAGAAGAGAATGATGACCTGACGGCGCGGCTTGAAAGAGACTGCGCGGTCGAGTATGGCTTTCGTGTCTTCAAACGTCTGCTCGTGGACGTAGCCAACCTGGTTGGCGTCCATGAAGCACGGATTGCACATCATGTTGCAGCGGTTCGTCAAATCAACCGTCAACACTGCGCCGCGCCCGAACTTGATGTCGGACGTGCCGTGTCGATGGACGTGCGCGTCTTCCGCCGCGCGAAAATCGCGACCGTAAAAGAGCGACTC
>DASQDV010000563.1:0-2657 GCA_035633995.1 Pyrinomonadaceae bacterium
AGGTCGTCCGTCAGGACGAGACCCGTGTAGCCGAGTTCTTCGCGCAGCAGTTTAGTGACGATCTGCGGGTTGATTGAAGCGGGGATGAGCTGCCCGCCCGCCGTGCCGCGCCGCAGGTCAACTTTCGGAAAGCCGCCATGACTCACCATCACGGCATGAACCATGTTGTCCTCGCGTTGAAAGAGTTCGATGTAGGGCGCGAGGTCTTGCGCGATCAAATCTTCCTGCGACAGGTTGATGATCGGCATCTCTTCGTGCGAATCAACCTCGCCCGCGCCGATGCCGGGAAAATGCTTGGCGCACCCCAGACAGCCCTGCCCCTGCAACCCGCGCATGTAAACCATCGTGTAGCCGAGCACCTCGCCGGGCGAGCGACCGAAGGAGCGCGAGTAGAGGCCGTTCGAGAGCAGGTCGCGGTCGTCAGTCATGATGGAGAGGACAGGCGCGAAGTTCATGTTGAAGCCGAGCAGGCGCAGGGCTTCGCCCGTGAGACGGCCGAGCGTGCGCGCGGCGGCGAGGTCGCCGTGTTGGCGTATGGTGCGAGCAGACGGCATCGGCGTGCAGATTTTTCGCAGGCGATCAACGAGGCCGCCCTCCTGATCGATGCCGAGCAGCGGTTCGACCTGCGATGCCGCGCGCACGCTGTCGAGCAGCGCGCGCAACTCCGCAGCGTCGGCGACGTTTCTACCGAAGATGATGACGCCGCCCGGCTGCACGTCCGAGACGAGCGCCTGCGTCTCTGCGTCGAACTGCGTTCCGGGCAGGCCGATGTAGAGCAGTTGCCCGATCTTTTGTTCCAGCGTGAGTGAAGTGAATTTATCAGTCATCAAGATTCAAATGGGTGAAAGAGGCGTTTGCTGCGGTTGACGGAAAACAGGGGGCGCGAAAAGAGGGGCGGCGTGCGTTTTGCGCGCGACAATTTAGGGTCGGCGCAAGATGGGCGCGAAAGGTATGGCGACCGAGCGCGGCGGGCGAACTGGCATGTTGGCGGCTCAAACGATTCGCGTGCGTATATTTTTCAGGAGAGTACGGATTTCTTCGGTCGAGAGGTTTTCTACCTCAACGCCGCGCAACTCGTCAAGCAGGCTCTGGTTGACGGTGTCAAAGAGCGTGGCCTGCGCGGCCAGAGCGCGCCGCGTCGCACGCTGCGTCGCCTGTCCGAGCGCCCCGTCGCTTTGTTCTCCGGCTGTGGCTTCCGGCGCAGGCGCGCTCTCGGAATTTGAGGCGGCTGCCGTCTTGGCGTTTTCGGCGAACACGTCGAGTTCGTAACGTTCGAGGCGCTGCAAGACATCGCGCGCGCGCGCGAGCACAGACGGGGGGAGACCCGCGAGGCGCGCCACTTCGATGCCGTAAGACTTCGAAGCGCGCCCGCGTTCGAGCTTGTAGAGAAAGATGACTTCGCCTTCGCGTTCGGCGACGCGGATTCGATAATTCTGCGCGCCCGGCAGGCGCTCGGCGAGTTCGGTCAGTTCGTGATAATGCGTGGCAAAGAGCGTCTTGGCCGCATGGCCGGGCGAGTCGTGCAGGTATTCTGCGACCGACCAGGCGATTGAGAGGCCGTCGAAGGTTGAAGTGCCGCGCCCGATCTCGTCCAGGAGGACGAGCGAGCGCGGGGTCGCGTTGTGGAGGATGGCGGCGGTCTCGGTCATCTCGACCATAAAGGTTGAGCGCCCGCGCGAGAGATCGTCGGATGCGCCAACGCGCGTCCAGATGCGATCAAAGAGCGGCAGGCGTGCGCGCTCCGCCGGGACGAACGAGCCGACCTGCGCGAGCAACGCGATGAGCGCGACCTGACGGAGGATCGTAGATTTGCCGCCCATGTTGGGGCCGGTGACGATGAGCAAACGATCCGTAGAGTTATTCATGTAGAGATCGTTCGGGATGAAGGGCGTTTCGCTCGTCGCTTCGATGACGGGATGACGTCCCGCCACGATCTCGATCTCGTCGCCGTCGTGAAGGACGGGCTTTTGATAACGCTGGCGGACGGCCGTGGTGGCGAGCGCAGCCAGCACGTCGAGCATGGCGAGGGCACGCGCCGTCGCCTGCAAACGCTTTGTTTCGGCGGCGACGCTCGCGCGCACTTCGGCGAAGATGCTTGCTTCGATTTCGACAATGCGGCCTTCCGCGCCCAGCACTTTCTGCTCCAACTGCTTGAGGTCGGGCGTGGTGTAGCGTTCGGCGTTGGCGAGCGTCTGCCGTCGTTCGTAATCGGCGGGCACGCGCGCGGCCTGCCCTTTGGAGACTTCGATGAAATAGCCGAAGACGTTGTTGAAGCGCACGCGCAAAGAATTGATGCCGGAGCGCGTGCGCTCGCGCGCTTCGAGGGCGGCGATCACCTGCTTGGCGTCGCGGCTGATGCTGCGTAGTTCGTCGAGTTCTTCGGAGTAGCCGTCGCGGATCGCGCCGCCGTCCGATAGATTGAGCGGCGGGTCGTCGCTAATGGCGCCTGCGATCAACTCACGCACGTCCGGCAACTCGTCCGCGTTTTCGCGCAAGACCTGTAGGAGCGAGACTTCCGAGTCCGATAACGTCTGGCGAATCGTGGGCACCTGTTCGAGCGAGCGGCGCAGGGCAGCCAGATCGCGCGGCGTGGCGGTGTTCATGCTGATGCGCGCGATGAGTCGTTCGAGATCGGCCACGTCCTTCAAGAGCGACTG
>DASQDV010000564.1:0-3694 GCA_035633995.1 Pyrinomonadaceae bacterium
CGCGCTCCATGCGCTCGCGCACCTTCGCCGCCATCAGACGCCGGATTTCCTCGCCGGGGTCTTTGCCGATGTTCGAGACGATGACGGCCACTTCGCCCGGCTTCACTTCCTTCGCCGATTCGGGGATCACTTTCAAGACGAGCGGGTTGATGTAGTAAGTGCCGGGCAGCAGGATGTCCTTCTGCGGGCCGCGCTGGCCGCCGCCCGTGATGAACTCGTTGCAGTCCTGACAATTATCGTGGCCTTGTACGGGCGTCGCCACATAATCGCGCGGGTCGAGCGGCGCGCCGTCCTACGCTTCGACGAGGCCGATGTTATTTTCGTTGATGATCGTCGCGTCGTAGTGGCGCACGAAGAAGAGGCCGTGTTTCGTCTCCGTGCCGTCTTCGATGGAGATGGACTGCGTGAGTATCCTGTAAGTGCCCGGCGTCAAAATCTCCACCTGCGGGCCTTTCTGGCCGCCGCTCGCGATGAACTGCTCCGCGTCCTGATAGTTACGATGCCCCTGTATGGCCTTGCCGTGCAGACGCCCGGCGTCGAGTTGATCGCCGTCGGCTGCCGTCACGACGCCGACTTTGCCCGGCGGGATGACGGTCGCCTTCGCGATGGAGACGCGGAACAGGTACGGGTGAATCGGCCACAGGCCGGGCGGGAGCGTGCGCAGTTGGATGCCTTTCACGCCGCCGCGTTTGATGAACGCAATCGGGTCTTGAAAATTATTGTGTGCGTTCTCGGCACGATCTGGTGCAAAGATTCGTCCGGGAGGCATCGGTTCGCCGTCCACCGCTTCGATGATGCCCATTTCCTCTGCTCCGACTTCGATGAGCGGAACTTTGCGCACCACGCTCTCGAAAGGCCACTTGATGAGGTGGAGTCCGGGCTTGAGCACGTCGGCCTGAATGCCGACTTCGCCTTCGGTGGCGACGACGCGCCCCGGCGGCATCTTCGCGCCCAGATAGCGACGTTCCTTGATGGCGATTTCGCGCCCGCCCACGTTGACGAACATTTTGGTCAGGAGGATGAGCGCAATGAGCGCCACGATTCCGAGGATTATCAGGAGGGGCGCACTAGCGAAGAGATCGTTGATGTCCATGTCGCTTCCTTTGTTGCGGTGCAACGGTTAGAAAATTTGAATCAGGCGTGCGCGCCGTGCGTGCGGCGCGCGCGAAATTGCCAGCCGCAGTCTTGAGCCGTGCTGATCTTTCTACATTCGGGTCTCCGTTTTTTTGACCCGCGCCAGTTCATCGCCGAGGGTCGCCAGCTTTTCCTTCAACACAAAGCCTGCGCCCGCGCGCCGCGCTTCGGAACTCAAAACCCAGTATTCGCTCTCGATCAAAGTTGCCAACTCTCCGGGGCTGACCCCTTCGAGACGATTCGCACGCAAGGCTTCGCACGCCGCTTCGGCGGCACGCTCGAACGTCGCCGCATCGTCGGAGAGCGCGGCCAGATGAAGCATTTCAGCGAGGCTCAGGCGGTCGCGCGTGTGCTGCCAGAATTTCAAGTAGGCTTCGGCGAGCGCGGGGCTGCCGCGTAAGTCCGTGTCGTTTGCGACGAACGCGGCGAGCGCGTGCAGGTTAGTTTCCGCGCCTTCGGCCCATTCCAACAGGCCGCGCAACACGCTTTCGTAAAGAGCAGCGTCTTTCGCGCGATGCGCTTCCGCGAGAGCCGTCAGGTCGCCTGCCGACGCGCGCGCGAGAAGCGAAGCGTTTTTCTCCGCCGCCCGTTCGACGGCCTGCGCCGCGAGGAGACGCGTGTGTTCGGCGTCTGCCTCTCTGTGGTCGAACAGGCTGCGCGGGGACGCAGGTGGGGATTGGAGTTCCGCGCGGTAGTCAGGTGACGTGCGCAGCCTGCGATAAAATGTGTAAGCGGTTGCAGCGAGCAGGACGAATGCGATGATGAAAAGGGCGATCACGTTTGACGCCTGAGCGGCTCGCTTTCAAGCGGCGACCGAAGTGGTCGTCCATGTCGGTGACGAGCGCCAGCCGAAGTTATTATACGACAACCGGCGCGGAAGGTTCTAAAAACCGTCGGGGCGCGAAAATTTGCGAGGGCGCGAAGTTTAGCGCAAATTTATATTCGGCGGCGAGGATTTTATGCCGCCACAACATGCGCGTCGCCGCTTCCGCCGCCGACGAAGTGAACGATCTCCACCTGATCGCCCTCGCGCATCTCCGTCTCAGCCCACGCGGCGCGGCGCACGACTTCGCGGTTGAGTTCGACGGCAAGGCGTTCGGGTGCGAGCGAGAGTTGGCTGACGAGTTCGCCGAGCGTGATTCTTTCCGGCACTTCGCGAACTTCCCCGTTGACTTGAACGCGCAAAATTTCCCTCTTCAAGGCTGGTGTATGACGCGGCGCAGTTCGGCTGTGAAGCCGTCTACGGCGGCGCGCATGAGCACGGCGGCGCGTCCCTTCGTGAAGCGCGGCAGCCACGCGTGAATCGTCGCCACGCCGTCGCGGTCGGAACGCGTGGTCAAAATCAGCGGGCGAAACTCCGTGCCGAGAATTTTGACCGTCACGGGCACGTCCGCCGCCGCGCTGCGCTTGTCGCCCGCGCCGCGACTGACGCGTATGCGGATCGTCACCACTTCGCCCGCGTGAAAATCTCTCTCTTCGAGCAGACTCAGGTGGAGCGCGTCTTCGGCCTCGACCTGTATGAAATCGTCGTTCTGCTTGCCGACGAGACGGACGGGTTCAGGTTGCTCGGCGCGACGCGGCTCGCTCCTCGCAGGCACGATCTCTGCCGGAACATCGTCGA
Organism: Pyrinomonadaceae bacterium; assembly: GCA_035633995.1. Classification (GTDB taxonomy): domain Bacteria; phylum Acidobacteriota; class Blastocatellia; order Pyrinomonadales; family Pyrinomonadaceae; genus JAIVJZ01. The sequence goes on from DASQDV010000564.1 coordinate 2,756, forward strand.
GCGCGAGGATGTCCGCGCCATCGTCAATCATCGGCGCTTTAGTTTTCAGGACGGCGGGCAGCGGCGGCGCGTCGGGCGCTTTGGGCGGAACTTTCGCGGCGACGATTGGCGCGGGCTTGGGCGCGGCCGTTTGTTCGGCAGGTTCGCGCTGCGTCAGGCGTTTGAGGTCGTCAATGCGTCCGGCCTTGACGGCGGCGCAGATGAGCGTGTGCTGGCGTTGGAGTCGCTCGCCGAGCACGAGCGGGTCGAAGCCCGTTTTGATGAGATCGTTATAGGGCGAACGCTTGCTCGCCAGAATCGCGCCGCCGACATAGACGAGCGTTAAAATCAGCGGCGTGTCGAGTCCCTTGTCTTCCGTCTGCACGTGGTACACGACGCCGTCAAACTCAATGTCTGTGTTGAAGCCGGTAATCACAACGATATACGGGAAAGCGCCGGGCGCGTCGGAGGTAAAAAGCTGTTCAAGAATTGTCGGCGGCAGTGCCGCTTGAAACAGTAACATAGCCCTCGAATGAGGGTCAATCTCCTTGTAAACGCGGCTTTTGCGCCGCGCCGCCTCTCCCTTGACACCCTTTAGACCTTGCACTACCATGACTTTGTGCCATCATTCTCAATCTCGGTTTGGAGCAGCTTTACGCTCTTCTTCGGCAGAAGCTGACAGGAGGCCGGTGTGCGTAATTTCGACCTGAAAGATTACTTGCCGATCCTGCTGATGTTCGTCGTCGCAGCGGGGTTCGCGGGCGGCAACATCCTGCTCTCGCAACTCGTCGGGCAGCGCAAGCAGACGCGCACGAAGCTGATGCCCTACGAATGCGGCAAAGACCCGGTCGGGTCGGCGCGCGAACGCTTCTCGGTCAAGTTCTACTTGATCGCGATGATCTTCATTCTCTTCGACATCGAATTGATCTTCCTGATGCCCTGGGCGGTGGTCTTCAAGTC
>DASQDV010000565.1:0-14235 GCA_035633995.1 Pyrinomonadaceae bacterium
TACCGCAGTACTGGGGTCAAAAATTACCGGACAATTAAATACAAGTATTAAAGATCAAAATACTGATGATGAGGCTTTCGCCGAATTGGTCGCAACTCTCCGGCAGACGACCCTTGCGCTGACGGGCAAATCGCCGACGGCAGCCGAAGCCGAAAAATGGAGAGAACTAGCCGAGGTGCTGGCCGCCGAGTTACGTATCGCCGCCGGGCGCACAACCATCTCAAGCGTGCCGGCGTTTATGGCCGAGCACCTGCGGCGCAGGCTCTGGAAGATGGATAAGCGGCAGGCGCAGGCGGAGGGCAGGGAACTGCCTGATCAAACGGTCGCGGGAACTTCCAGCGTACCGGGCGGACAAATCTGCCCTGACTGCTCGAATAGCGGCTGGTGGTATCCGGACGGGCCTGATAAAGGGGTGGCTAAGTGTAAGCACGCGAAACTTTCTCTCAAACAGGCTGAAGGGCGTTAGTTCGGCAGGCGACTCAGGGCTGCTTTATGCAGGCACCTGCCACAAGCTCTGTCGAACTTTGCTCCTTAGCCGGTCTGAAGCCGGTTGAATACATTCATACTCTTATGAGCTTGCCGCAAACTTCATTTTTCACCCCCCAGGAGTATCTGTCATTCGAGCGTTCGACCGACGCTCGCCACGAATATCTTGACGGCCACGTCTATGCGATGGCGGGAGAGAGTCTTGAGCACTCACGCATCTGCGTCAACGTCGCCGGCGAGTTGCGCGCCAGCCTCAAGGGGCGCTCTTGCGAAGTGCTCTCGCCGAACATGAAGGTCGTTACCAGCCCGTCCGGACTCTTCGGCTACCCGGACGTGGTGGTCGTCTGCGGCGAGCCACAGTTCCACGACGAGCGCAGGGACGTGCTGATCAACCCCACGATCATCTTCGAGGTCTTGTCGCCCTCGACCGAAGCCTACGACCGCGGCGAGAAGTTCCTGCGTTACCGCACGCAGATCGCCACACTCGCAGAATACGTCCTCGTCTCGCAGCACAAGCCGCTCGTCGAGCATTACGTGCGCCAGACGGACGGCGCGTGGAGCTACTCGTCGGTGAGCGGCCTCTCGGAAAATCTCTTGTTACCGTCGATCAAGTGCCAACTCCCGCTCTCGGAAATCTACGACCGTATCATCTTCCCGTCGGGCATCGTAGATGAATAAGGGAGCGCGCGTCTCTTTCATAAAACCTTCCGCTGAGGACAACAAGTTTATGCCGACGATGCGACCCGAACTGTTCAGCGAACTACTGACCGAGAGGAAGATCAGGAATCTCGTGGTCGTCGTGCTCGTGTGGTGCGCGACGGTGTGCTGTCCACTGATTTTGGTTGCGCAGCAAGCCGGGACGCAACCGGTAACGAAGTTGAATGCCAACCCTGACGCTGCCGAAATCATCTCGTCCGACATAGATAATTTCTGGAAAGCTTACGATGCGGCCAGGCCGGAAAACAGCCTCTACGTCTTCCGCGATCAATATCTGAGGAAAGGCAGCAAGGGGCTGCAAGAGTTCACCAGGTATCGAATCGGCAGTTCGTGCGAACTGGTTGATGCGATGGAAGCGAATCCCAGATATTACGCTTCGATCCGCGAGCCGACGCTCAAAGCTCACACGTTCAAGGAGCCGATCAGGGACGCTTTCCGCAAGCTCAAGTCGCTGTACGAGGGGGCGCTCTTTCCCGACGTTTATCTGATGATCGGGAGAATGAATTCCGGCGGGACATACACGGAGAACGCTCTGCTCATCGGAGTCGAGATGTACGGCAGGACGAAGGAAACGCCGCTCGAAGAACTACGCGACTGGCACAAACAGGTCATCAAACCGGTTGACGAAATACCCCACATCGTCGCGCACGAACTCATACACTACCAGCAGAAATATCCTAAGGCGGAACGGACTCTGTTGAGCGCCTCAATCGGCGAAGGCAGCGCCGATTTTATCGCCGAGTTGATTTCCGGCAACCACATCAACCAGCACCTGCACGCCTACGGTAATCCGAAGGAAGGGGAACTGTGGCGAGAGTTCAAGCAATCCATGCTTGCCAACGACACGACGTTGTGGCTGTACAACGGCGGCAAGGTCAAAGACAGACCGGCCGATCTGGGTTATTACATCGGCTACAAGATAGCCGAGTCATACTACAGGCAGTCGCCGGACAAGAAGCAGGCGATTAAAGACATCCTCGAAATCAAAGATTTCAACCAGTTCCTGAAATCGAGCAGGTACGAGGAGAAGTTCGCCGTCGAGCGCAAATAGAGCCGCGTCGTAAAAATCGAGCGAAGGCGAGCGAGGGTGCGAAAGTCTCTTGCGCTACGGCGCAGCTATCCGAACAGAACGGCGATAATTTGTCGCCTGTCCTCGTGCGTCCCTTCCGTCAAACCTTTCGCACTTACAGTTCTCAGGTAAAGAGGTTTGGAGATTTATGCTCACGGCACGAGGATACGAGGCGCGAGACGACCTGCGGCGTCTGTGTCGCTTCGTTGTCAAGTCGGGCACGTCAACGCTTCATGCGGGCGATATACAATTGATGTTAAGCGACCCGTCATTCGACGCCCGGGAAGAAGTGCGTTTGTGGGAAGAGGACGGGCAACTCGTCGGCTTCGCTTTTGTGCGGCCAGCCTGCTGCGAGTTTGTCTTTGAAGTGAAGCCGTGCGCGCGTCGGCCTGAGGTCGAGACGCAACTGATGGAGTGGGCGATGCAGCGTATGCGTAGAGTGGCCGCCGAGCGCGGCGAACGCCGACTCTTTTTTGCAGCTACGCGTGAGGATGACGACGAGCGCATCTCGCTGTTGGAACGCTGCGGCTTCACACGCGACGAGCATCATTGTGTCTACATGCATTATCCGCTCGACGCGGACATTCCTCCGGCGAAATTGCCCGAAGGATTTACGGTGCGCCATCTCGCGGGCGCGCTTGAATTGCGTGCGTATGTCGCGGCGCACTGCAACGCGTTCTGGATGGATAACCTGACCGAGCGCTGGCGGCGAAGCGTATTGCTCGTGCCTGATTACGTTCCCGAATTAGACCTGATTGCCGTTGCGCCTGACGGCGTGATGGCCGCGTGTTGCCTCTGTTGGTTGGAGCAGAGCAGTGATGATCCGCAAAGCGCGAAGAGGGGTTACGTGCAGACGCTTGGGACGCGGCCAAAGTTTCAGAACGAGGGACTGGGGCGGGCAGTCTTTCTCGAAGCCCTGCGACGTTTGCAGGCGCACGGAGCGCGCGTCGCGGTCGGTCAGGTGGAAGCCCTCAACACGCAGATTCTGCGCGTCTGTGAGCGCATCGGCGTCCGCCCGCTGCATAATATTTACCGTTACGGTTGGAACGCAGATGTCTAAACGGGGACATAAACACGGTCGGCGTTGAATTTCAAACGCGTGCATCCGTTCGTGTGCAAATGATCATGGCCGGTCGCGTTTCCCTTGTACTGAAACCATGAAAAGCATATAAGCTGCTTGCCCGGGTAGAGACGACGGGGCAGTGAATTTACAGATTCCAAATCAGGAGAAAAATTTATGGGTGGTCTCACCAACGCCGTCACCGGGATAATGGGCAGAGCCAGACAAGACGCAACTTTCCGCCAGGAGCTACAAGACAATCCCCGACAGGTTCTGGAGCGTGAACTCGGCAGAAAGCTATCCGCAGAAGAGTTGGCGGCAGCGTTGGCCGAACTGAAAAAACACGGGATTGAGAACAAGCCCGACCGCTCCTGACGTTCGTTGCCGCCGCCAGTTAAACGCGCGTGCCGTGTCTTCGCCGGTGTTATGAGCCGCGTCCACCGCCGCCGGGTTTATTTGTCGTCGCGGGGATAACGCTGCAACATCCCCTCTTCGCTCATTATTTTTTCGATGCCCGGAATGTCCATCGGCAGCCAGTTCGTCAGAATATCCGCGCCCTTGTCCGTGATCACGATGACATCTTCGAGGCGTATATAAATCTTCTCTTCGGGAACGCGCAGCGCAGGCTCGATGGTGAAAACCATCCCGGCGCGCAGCGGCCCGTTGTCCTGTCCTACGTCGTGCGTCGCCATCCCGACCCAGTGGCCGAGCGACGAGCGCGGATTCGCAGCAGACCTCCGGTAGCCCTCCACAAACTCACGCGCGGCGCGTTCGTAAATAGGTTTGGAGAAACGCGCGCGGACGAGCGCCTGCTCCATATCTTTCAGCGCATCCCCTTTAATCACGGCTGCCGTCGCGCCCGGCCTGATGTGCTTCAAGATGGCCTGATAACATTCCAGATAAAAGCCGTAGAGTTCGCGTTGCCACGCGTTGAACTTTCCGTTGACCGGCCACATGCGCGTCACGTCGCTCATGTAGTAGCCAACGTCCGGCGCGTAATCCATCAACAGGAAGTCGCCGTCCAGCATCTTCCGTTTGCCCGCATTGTAATGCGGATACCAGGCGTTCGTGCCGCTCGCGACGAGAGAGTAATAAGCGTCGCCCTGCGCGCCGTTCCGGTAATAGACGTACTTGGCGACGGCGTCCAATTCGTATTCGGAGATTCCCGGCGCGGTCGAGCGCATCGCTTCCAGAAGGGCGAGCGACGAGAGCCGCGTCGCCTTGCGTATGAGCGCGATCTCACGCGGGCTCTTGATCAGCCGCAGCTTATCGAGCGTGGGCGACAGGTCTTGAATATCAAACTGCGGGAAACGCGTGCGCAGCATCGCGGCAAAACGCCCCTCGCGCGAAGGGCTGCCGTCCCAGGGGTCTGAGGCGATGTCGGCTACGGCGCGGATGGCTCCGTCGCGGCTCGTCGCCAAGCCTTCCGCCGGGCTGAAGGGCGTCAGGAGCGTGCGCGCCTGTCCGCTGCGTGCGTAGCGAGACAGATGCTCTGCGAGCAGTTCCGAGCCGTAGACGGCGTCCACGCCGGACAGGCGTTTGATCATCTCTGCGTCTTCGGCGGAGAGAACTTTACCCTCGCTACCCTCGCGTCCCTCGTTGCGGTGCGGCACATAGAGAGACGCGTTGCGCCGCGTGCTGTCGAGCAGCAGGTAGGCGTGCGGCGATTCGATTCCGCACAGGTAATAAAATTCATTCGACTGCCGGAAGCGTGCGAATCCCGCCGGGCTTGGCGCGCCCTGCACGACGGCGAGCTTCCCGCTCCCGATCTCGTCGTAAACTTTGGCGCGACGCTGTGCAAATTCTTCGGGCGGGAAATCCGTGGTGAAGAAGGGAATGCCTTCCTGCGCGAACAACGTGACGGGCAACAGCAGCACGAACAGCCCAACTCTCAACAGACCACTCAACATGACGGGGCGCTCCTTTGAAGTGAAAACCTGAAAATTGTTGACGCGGATTAAAGTCTCATCCGGCGCTCGAAGTAGATGCTCCGATAGTCGGCCATCATCCGCCCTCCGTCAAGCGCGTGTGATGACGCTCCGGGCGAATCGCGTCAGGAAAAGATCGGCTGCCGCCGCCACGTTGGAACTACATGGATAAAGGGATTATAAATAAGCAGTAAATTTTCGACACCGCCGCGTGTAGAGAGGAACACTACATCTTGATTAACTTATACGGGGTCAAAGGCGCAGGCCGCGCCGTCGCGCTCCTCGCGCTGCTGCTATGCACATTTGCAGACGCGGGCGCGCAGAACGCGGATCAGGTCAGAGCGCGTTACACCAAATACGAATACTCCATACCGATGCGCGACGGAGTTAAACTCTTCGCCTCGGTCTATGTCCCGAAAGACACTTCGCAGCGTTACCCGTTTCTCCTCACGCGCACGCCCTACAGCGTCGGCCCCTACGGCAGCGATAATTACCGCGCCGCGCTCGGCCCCTCGGCGAGCTTCGAGCGCGAGGGCTTCATCTTCGTCTATCAGGACGCGCGCGGGCGCTACATGTCCGAAGGCGAGTTTCAGCAAGTGCGTCCACACGTTCCGAACAAGCGCACCCCGAAAGACATAGACGAGAGCACAGACACCTACGACACCATTGAGTGGCTGTTGAAGAACGTCCCGAACAACAACGGCAGGGTCGGGATGGTCGGCATCTCGCAGCCGGGCTTTCACGTCGCCGGGAGCATCATAGATTCTCACCCGGCGCTCAAGGCGGCCTCGCCTCAAGCCCCGACCGCCGACTACTACATGGGCGACGACGTTTACCACAACGGCGCGTTTATGCTGGCGGCCAACTTCGGCTTCTACGCCTCTTTCGTCCCGCGCCCCGGCGACCCCGCACCGCCGCGCCAGCGCATCCCGTTCGACATGGGCACGCCCGACGCCTACGATTTCTTCCTCAACATCGGGCCGCTCTCCGAAGCCAACCAGAGGCTGTTCGGCGGCGAGGCGAAATACTTTCAGGAGATCATCGAGCACACGACTTACGACGACTTCTGGAAGAGCCGTTCGCTCTGGCGATTTACGCATAACGTGAAATGCGCCGTCCTGAACGTCGGCGGTTGGTTCGACGCCGAAGACCCTATCGGGGCGTTTCACATCTATCGCTCGGTCGAGAGGAATAACCCCGGCACGGTCAATCAACTGGTGATGGGTCCCTGGTCGCACGGCGGCTGGTCGCGCGGCGACGGCGACCGTCTCGGCAACATCAACTTTGCAGTCAAGACTGGGGAGTTTTTCCGCGAGCAGATACAGTTCCCGTTCTTCATGCACTACCTGAAAGACAAACCCGCAGACCTGCCCGAAGCCTACATGTTCCTGACCGGCATCAACGAGTGGCGACGCCACGACGCGTGGCCGCCCGCAGGACTGAAGCCCGTCGAACTCTATTTACAGGCGGGCGGTCGTTTGGCGACGGAGTCTCCCGCCGTAGATGCGAAGACCGCGTATGACGAATACGTGAGCGACCCGAATCGCCCCGTCCCCTACCTCGGCTATATCGTCAACGGGATGACTTCCGATTACATGACGGAGGATCAGCGTTTCGCCTCGCAGCGCGCAGACGTGCTGGTCTATGAGACGGAACCCTTAGCGCAGGACATGATCATCGCAGGCCCCGTCAAAGTTAAACTGAACGTCTCGACGACGGGCACGGACTCGGATTTCGTCGTCAAACTCATAGACGTTTACCCCAACAGCTATCCCACGCCGAGAGCGCCCGAGGGTCAGCCCGTCCCGGCGAATGCGGTGAAGATGGGCGGCTATCAGCAACTCGTGCGCGGCGAACCGTTTCGCGGCAAGTTTCGCAACAGCTTCGAGCGACCCGAACCCTTCAAGCCGGGACAGCCCGCCGCCATCAATTTCGAAATGCCCGATGTCTATCACGCTTTCCGCGCGGGACACCGCATCATGGTGCATGTGCAAAGCTCCTGGTTCCCGCTCACAGACCGCAACCCGCAGAAGTTCACGGACATTCCAAAGGCGACCGCAGCGGATTATCAAAAAGCCACACAGCGCATCTATCGCGCGCGCGAACTCAACTCGTCAGTCACCGTGTCGGTCGAAGGCACTCCACTTCAGTTCAAAGGCAGGCAGCGTTGAAGTCCGTTGAAACCAGAATTTTTCGGAAGATGAAGGGGGGCGTCAGGCGTCCGGCACGTTCTTCTGTAGCCGCCGCTGTAGAGACTGCTCGCAGATCAACAATTCGCCCGCGTTCGTCTCGTTGAAATGGAGGCTCCCGGCTTCGACGAGGCGGAAGATGGTGCGCTGCGTGACGGAGCAGAGAGACGCGGCCAGCCTGACCGTGACCATCTGCGTCTCTGCCCCGCAGGCGGCGCACCACATGTCGAACGTGTTGCTGTCCCGCGTTCGCAGGACGGTGAGACTGTGTGTCTCGACCGTGATTCGGGTCGTTCGTTTTGCCAAGGCGCATCATCCCTTCTGCGCGGGAGGCGTTGCTCCTTTGAGCAACGTCCCCGCGCATGACCGCCGCGACGCGTGAGGTTACGGTTCTTTAACAGTAACGATGCAGGCGACTTCACAACTGCCCTCGCCGCCGGTTCGGCTTCGCGCCTCAGGCGGGCGATGGTTGATGATGAAGTGCGTGGAAGCGTCGAATCTACACGGACACTCTATTGAGTAGCCACCTTCCACGAGAGGTCAACCTCGTAGCGCCCGTCGTCGCCTTTGAAGAAGAGTGTGCTTTTCAAGCCCTGGGCGGTGGTGAGTTTTGCCCAGTCGTAGTAGGACTTGGTGCACGCCCCGAGACCCAGTTGCACCGTCTTGACGCCGACGATGTCGTCGGCGTTGTCGAACAGGCTGATGAGCCAGCCGATCAACGCACCGAATACCGCGCCGACCACCGCGCCGATAGGCCCCGCCAGCGCGCCGAGCGCCGCGCCGACTCCCGCGCCGACCAGTCCGGCCACCGCCTGCTGAACCTTGTCGCCGACCTTTTCCCAGAGTTCCTTCAGAAACTTATAGAACCCGCCGTCGTCCTTCTCGGCCATGACGACGACCGCCGTGTACACGTAAGGGAAGCCCTGCGACTCTGTTCTGAGCGTGTAACCGCCGAACACCCTGTTCGGGTCGCGACTTTCGCCCGCGTCGAAATCATCCGACACCTGGAATTGATCTACGAGTACCGTGTTGCCGGTCGCGCCGACGATGGTTCCGCCCAGGTTGATCTCATCCGAGCCGGGGCCGTCCGATGTCTCCTCGATGCAGCGGACTTCGCGTATGTAGAGGCGCAACTTCTTGAAGCGTTTACCGGCCTCCAGATCGGGGTTGCTCTGGCCCGCTTGAACCTTCACGCGTTCGCGCTGCGGCGAGGTCGCGGGCTCGGCAGGCTCAAGATGTGCAACCGTGAGGCGTTTGTGGAGAGTCTCAAGACCCTTCTTCAGCGCGGCGGAGTTCACTTGAAGCGCGCCGACACGGCTCTCCATGTTGTCTGATCCGACACTCTTGTAGTCGTTCAAAGCAATCGCGGCATACCGGCCAAAATGCTGTTGACGTAGTGGCGGCGCGGACTCCATGATGGCGCGTGCGTTTTCCCGCGCGCGGGCGCGGGTCGGAGCGCTGCGGGTGGCGAGAAATTCGCGAACTAATTTATCAATCTGGCCGGAAGCGGCGGATTGCTCCTCGGCGGCGGCAGCGGCGGTCACGGAATAGCGCAGCTTGGCGAGCACGTCGTTGGCGACGGCGCGCAGGTTGGGGTCTTGCGGAAGGTCTGCGTCGATCAATACGGGAGAAGCGACTCTGTTGATTGGGATGTTTGGCATGTCTTTTTCCTCTCATCAAGTTTAGAATGAGGTGCTGGGATATGAGGCGTCTCTAACTTCTGTCGCGGCACCAGTTTTAAGCGACAGCCGCCTCGTCTGAATCTTTTGGCCGCGCCCGCAGGCTTTGCTATAATCGGCGGCATCAAGCGACAGTCCGCCGCGTCCACCCGTCAGACGCTGACCTTTTCACAACGCAGCGCATCCTCCTTCGGAGGTCGGCTAAAAATCCTTAAAACCCCGGCTAATATTTCCTAAAAGTTACTTATGCCGTGATAAAAGACCCGGCGGCGCAAAACCCTTACCTTTTCGCGGAGTTTCAACTCGACCCGTTGCGGCGCGTCCTGCTGCGGGGCGGGCGTCCCGTCGCGCTCAACCCGAAGGCCGTCGAAGTGCTGCTGGCGATGGTCGAAAGACGCGCGGAAGTGGTGAGCAAGGATGATTTGTTGAAAGCGGTCTGGCCTGACCAGATCGTCGAGGAGAACAACCTGACGGTGCATGTCTCGGCGCTGCGCAAGGCGCTCGGCGAAAAGAGAGGCGCGCACCAGTTCATCGTCACCATACCGGGCTACGGCTATCGCTTTGTCGCGGACGTGAGGCGTGCCGACCCCGCCGACGCGCTCATCGTCGAACACCATTCGGTCACGCACATCACCGTCGAGGAGGATGACGACGACAGCAACACGCCTCAGACCGTCGAGGCGCAACGGATTTACGAGAGTCCGGCGGCTTTAGAGAAATCTTCTGCGAGGAGCGCGACGAAGAAGAGGCGTGCGGTGCAGGTCGGTGCGGCGGCGGCAATCGTGCTGGCTCTGGCCGTCGGCGCGTTCTACGCGTACAGACCTTACGGCGCGAAGAAGGTTTCGAATGAATTCGAGCGTTTTGAGATCAAACGACAGACGAACACGGGGAAAGTTCTCGTTGCCGTCGTCTCGCCGGACGGGCAGTATGTGGCCTACGCGCAGACGGGTTCGGACGGGCAGAGCCTCTGGCTGAAGCATGTGCCCACCGGCAGCGGTTCGCGCATCGTCGAGCCGAAGCCGGTCGAGTTCTGGGGTCTGACTTTCACGCCCGACGGCCACTACATTTACGCGACGACTTTCGAGAAGAGTCAGGCCAACCCGGTCCTCACCAAAATCCCTGTCCTCGGCGGAGTGACCGAACGCCTCCCCGTCGTGACCAACGGCGGCGTCTCTTTCTCGCCCGACGGGCGACGCATGGCCTACGTCGTCAGCAGCAGATCATCCGGCGGCTCCATACTGTGGACGGCGGGCGCGGACGGCTCTGATAAAAAGTTCATCGCCCTGCGCAAAGACCCGAACTCCTTCGCCATGCAGGCCAACACCGTCGCGTGGTCGCCCGACGGCTCGCGCATCGCCTGCGCCGTCTTGAACAACTCGGGCGACGGCCTTTACATGAACGTCGTCGGCTACGGCGTGCAGGACGGCAGCGAGAAACAGTTGACGACAGGGCGCTGGAACTTCATTGACGGCGTCGCGTGGGCATCGCGCAACGAGACGCTTTTGTTGACGGGCAACGACAGGCAAAGCGTGGCCTCTCAGGTGTGGTTCGTCCCGGTTGGCGGCGGCGGGCAGGCGCGCCGCGTCACGCACGATCTGAACAACTATCACGGCGTCTCGATGACGAACGGCGGCGGCTCATTCGTGACGGTGCAGACCGACACCACTTCCGGCATCTGGACTGCGCAGCTAAACGAGGATTGGAAAGCCACAGGCTTCCGGCAAAACTTTTCCGAAATCGGAGAGATTCCGGCCATCGGCTGGAAGGGCAGCGGAGAACTCGTCTATCTCTCGGTCGCGAGCGGAGCGCCGGAGTTGTGGTTGCTGGAAGCGGAGAGCGGGCGGGCGCGGCAATTGACGATTGATGCGCGCGCCAGCGATTTCGCCCTCTCTCCCGACGGGCGTTATATCGTCGTCGTCTCGAAACGCGCAGGCAAACCGAACCTCTGGCGCATGGATGCTGACGGCGGAATCAAACAGTTGACGGGCGGCGACGGCGAGCTTCGCCCGCGCTTCGCGTCGGACGGGCAGTTCGTCTTCTTCCAGAAAGGCTTCGGCAACGTTCTTTCGTCAATCTGGAAAGTGTCAATTGACGTGGGCGGCGACCCGCAGCAGTTGACACGCTCGCACCAGACCTACCCCGACGTTTCCCCCGACGGCACACGCCTCGTCTATTCGTTCATGGACACATCTGCGAACGCCGCCGGACAGTGGCGGCTCGGCGTCGCTCAAGTGGAAGATGGAAAACAACTCGCAAGCTTCGCGCTCCCCGCTTCGGTCACGAATCGCCTGACGCGTTGGACGCCGGACGGTCGCGGTCTTATTTTCATCAGCACAACGGGCGGCGTCTCAAACCTCTGGCTGCAACCTGCCGACGGCGCCCGCGCGCGGCAGGTCACGGATTTTTCTTCGCAAGAGATCGAAACCTTCGACCTGTCGCGCGAAGGACGCGGGCTGGCTGTTGTGCGCATGCACACGGCGAGCGACGCCGTGTTGCTTAACAACACACGCTGAGGCCGACGGTAAATCCTGCGGCTCATTTAACAGAGAATCCCGCCCCTCCCTGCTTACCCTGTTTCGCCCGCAGGATTCCCGGCGAGCGCCGGATGAGCTAATAGTCGGATGATGATTTTAAAAGCGGTAGCCGGAACGCGCTGTTACTCACACAAAATCACCGTCTGTTTAGAGAGATTTTGCCGGACGCTCGAAGTATAGTTAAATGTGTGCCTGCTTCTACTCAATAGCAACCAAAGTTAGATAAGTTAAATTCGGTGGCGGACGCTACGACTCGAAGGGAACGCGCGATGATTCTCGTCGCAGGCGGCGCGGGTCGTATCGGGTCGGTGTTAAAAGGCTGATGGAACTTCTGTCGCTCCTGCTTAACTCGTCGCGCCGCGCGGTTGTGGTGGCGGCGCTCGCGGGCGTGCTCAGCGGGATTGCGAGCACCGGGCTGATCGCATTCATACACACGGCCGTCTCGCGCACGCAATCTCCGACGGCGCTCCTCGTCTGGGGCTTCGCCGCGCTCTGTGCGGGCAAATTCATCACGGCCATAGTTTCGGAACTCTTGTTGATCCGTTTATCGCAGCGCGCCAGTTTCGATCTGCGCATGCACCTCAGCCGCCGTATCGCGGCGACCCCTCTGCGCCGTTTGGAGGAACTCGGCGCGCACCGCCTCCTGGCCTCGCTCACTGACGACGTTCTCTCCATCACCAACGGCTTCATCCTCATCCCGATACTTCTCGTCAACATCGCGATTGTCGTCGGCTGCCTCATCTATCTCGGCTGGCTGTCGTGGATCGTCCTGCTCGTCGTGGCGTTGATGATGGCGGCGGGGATCGTGAGTTATCAACTGCCGGTCGGGCGCGCGATGCGCCATCTTCAACACGTCCGCGAGGAGCAGGACGCGCTTCTCAAACACTTCCGCGCGCTCATCGAAGGCGTCAAGGAACTCAAACTGCACCCGGAGCGCCGCGAAGAGTTTTTGTCTGTCTCGCTCACCTCGACGGCCGATGCGTTGAAGCGCCATTTCGTCACCGGCATGTCGGTTTACGCGGTCGCCGGGAATTGGGGACACATCCTGTTTCTGGTGTTCATCGGGCTGTTGCTGTTCGCCCTGCCGAATGTCGTCCCGGTAGATGCGCCGACGTTGACGGGCTACGTGTTGACCATCCTCTACCTGATGTCGCCGCTCGAAGCGGTGCTGTTTCAACTGCCGACCGTGGGGCGTGCGCAGGTTGCTCTGCGAGCGATACGCGCGCTCGGCATGTCGCTCTCCGGCGATGCGGAAGAAGAAGACGCCCACGCGGCGGCGGACGAGACCCGTTTCAAATGGTCGTCGCTCGAACTCGCAGGCGTCACGCACAGCTACAGGAACGAGCAGGACAATCGCAGCTTTCAATTGGGGCCGATTGATTTTCGTTGCGCGCCGGGCGAGTTGATCTTCATCACGGGCGGCAACGGCAGCGGGAAGACGACGCTCGTGAAACTCCTGACCGGACTCTACACACCCGAAGCGGGAGAGATTCGACTCGACGGCGCGCCCGTGACAGACCGGAACCAGACGTTCTACCGCCGACACTTCTCGGCCGTCTTCTCCGACTTTTACGTGTTCGAAAGCCTGCTCGGCCTCGGCGCGCCCGACCTCGACGCCAGAGCGCACGACTATCTGGTTCGACTTCAACTGGATCGTAAAGTCCAGATCAGCGACGGGAAATTATCCACAGTCGATCTCTCGCAGGGGCAGCGCAAGCGGCTCGCTTTACTGACGGCCTACCTGGAAGACCGCCCCATCTACGTGTTCGACGAATGGGCTGCCGACCAAGACCCGGTGTTCAAGGAAATCTTCTACCTGCAACTTCTGCCCGAACTGAAGGCGAGGGGCAAGACCGTGCTCGTCATCAGCCACGACGACCGCTACTATCATGTCGCCGACCGCATCATCAAACTCAACTACGGTCAGGTCGAGTCCGACACGCTCGCCGCACGCCTTGCGTTCTCTCCGGAGTCGCGTTTAGAGGGCAAAGCAAATTTAAGAGATGTACTGTCGCAGTTCCTGCGCGATCACGCCGAGCAGTAGCGCGCTTTCCGTGTTCAGGAAGAAGTGATTGCCTTCGAGCATGCGCAACTTGAAGGCAGCACGGGTGTGCTCGCGCCAGCCTTCAAGGTGTTCGTGGTTTGCTTCCTCGTCCTGTAGGCCGCCGATGGCTGTGATGGGACAGTCGAGCGGCGGGGCGGGCGTGTAAGCGTAAGTGTGTACGACCGAGAAATCAGCCCGCAGCAACGGAAGCATCAGTTGCAACAGTTCGGGGTGAGAGAACACTTCGGGGGGCGTGCCTTCGAGGCTGCGCAGTTCCTCTATGAACTCCGGCTCAGGCGCGTCGTACCTCACGCGCGGCGCGCGGGGTATCTGCGGAGCGCGACGCCCGGACACGAACAGGTGAACGGGTTGCGGGCTGCCAAGCTCACGCAAATGGCGCGCGAGTTCAAAGGCGATCATCGCGCCCATGCTGTGACCGAAGAAGGCGAAAGGCCGGTCGAGGTGTGGGAGGATGGCCTCGCCCGTCGCCTGCACTAAAGGCGCGAGCGCCGTGTAGGGAGCCTCCCGC
>DASQDV010000566.1:0-4866 GCA_035633995.1 Pyrinomonadaceae bacterium
TCTTGCCCGCGACCTCATCGCGCGTGAACAAATTGATCGCCAGCAGCAGCGCCGTTAGTGCGAGGATGATGAAGAGTTGCGACTTTTTCATGATCTCCGAAAATTTTTAAAGAGTCAGGAATCCAAACTATTTATCGCGCGTGGCCAGCAGCGAAGGGTTCCAGTGGCGCGTGTCTCGGACGTGCTGGACGTGGCAGGAGGTGCAGTTGGCCGTGTCGGCGGAGAGCAGAGCGCGCCCGGTCAGCGTGTCGGTCTTCCCGCTGTGGCAGGCGGCGCAGGTCGTGCGCGGCGTCTCGCGGTCGAGCGTCGCGCCGTAGGATTTATGGCAGCTTGAGCAGGAGAGTTCGCCGGAGGCGTTGCCGCCGATGTTGCCCGTAGTGCGCACGCGGTAAAGGTGTAGCGCGTGAAACTGCGCGCTGCGCCGCCCGTTTTCGTCGCCCGGCGCGACCGGCCAGTTTGCCACGAGTTGCTTCAAGTCTGCGGGCTTCTGCTGCCATGCTTCCGCGTCCACGCCCTTCCACGTCCACTGGCCGCCGACGACCGGGTAGCCGAACGTACCATTGTGCGGCGTGAACTCGGCGCGACCGTTATAGAGTTTTTGGTTGCTGTTGTTGTGGCAACCCGCGCAAGTCTCGTCCGCCTCCACGCCCTTCTGGAAACTGGCATTGAGGGGCGCGACACCGGGTCGGAAGTCCGCGCCGCGATGCTCCGAGTGGCAACTGATGCAGCCGATGCCTGCGGCGACGTGCGGCGGCGTGACGGTGGCGGCAAAGGCTTCCGTCTGGTGGCAGGAGGCGCAGTTCGTCTCCATGCTCGTGCGCATCGTGTGGCAGGTCGTGCAGGAGTTGGCGTTCGGCTCGCGCGCGATGGCCGGGGTCAGCGTGAGCGCCGTGCGCGCGTGCGCGTTCGAGATGGGCGCGGGCGAAAACGCAGACGTGTAACTGAAGGCGGCGACGATGGAGAGCAAACCGACGACGACCAGCCCCCACGTGAAGATCGAGAACGGCCAGGGACGTTCGAGATCGCGCGTGGGCTTCCAGTTGAAGCGCGCCTTGCCGAGCTTGGGCGCGGGCGGGCGCGGGCGCAGGGGCGACGGGCGCGATACCTTGCCCGCCTCGCGCTTGCGTTTCTCCCAGAAGACATCGAGCGCGCCCTCGTCCGCATCACCGGCGTCGCCGGAAGGCGCTGCGGCAGCGCCGCTCGCTTCGTCGGCGGTCTTCGGCGCGCCGGGCATCGCCTCGATGCTCCCGGTCGTGCTCGGCAGGTCGGCGTCGCCGACGCGCACGGCGGTCTGGTACCGGACGCGCACGCCGAGCGCGTCGTCACTCACTTCGAAGAAGAGAAAGAACGGGCCGATCTGCACGACATCGCCGTCGGCGAGCGCGGCCTTCTCTTCGACGATCTTGCCGTTGAGCGTCGTCGAGTTGGAAGGGCTGAGATGGAAGATGTAGAAGCGGTCGTCAACTTTCCTGATGCCGCCATGAAGGCGCGAGACGGTCGGGTGGTTGAGGTTAAGCTCGCAGTCGGGCAGACGCCCGATTGCCAGACCCTCCGCGAGCAGCGTGACCGGATCGAACGAGCGATCTTCGCGCGTGATGATGAACGTGTTGGCCTCTTGCCGTGTGCTCACTGAAATTGACTCCGCTTGGTGCGCCTCTGGTCGGCTCTCCGGGATGAAACGCGAAACTATTTTAATGCACTCTGAAAAAGACCACCTGAATGATGTGTACCAGCATCAGCACCAGCATCAGCGACGTGGCGACGACGTGCGGCGCGAGCCAGAGCTTGAGAAGTTGATGCAGGTAGATCAAAGAATCAACGCGCCGCAGCGTGACGGTTGACTCGATGGCTTCGAGCAGCAGACGCCCTTCGGGACGATACTGCGAAGGGTCGTTTGTGCCGAAGATGAAGGTACGCTGCAATTCTTCCGCAGGCTTTTTGTAGTTGTCGAGTTCGGTTTTGAAATCCTCGCGCGCCAGCGAATGGAGCGAAGACAGGTCTTCGCGCCGCACGTACTGGCGCAGCAGATAGCCGAGCGAGAGATAGCGCGGGCGCACCTTGCCGAGGATGATGTCGCGGATGGCGGGCGTGCTCTCGGTGCCGATGTTGGCGAGCGTCTCGCGCAGTTCGTCGCGTCGCTTGCGTAAGTCCTCGATGAGCAGCGGCTCGCCTTCGATGCTCGTCATAACGCGCGGGACGATGATGTAACAGGCGATGCCGAAGAGTCCCGTCAGGATGACCAGATCGAACGAGATCATCAGGAGGGAAGTCAGCAGGCCGCCGGTGCTGCGCCCGCCGTGCAGGAGCAGGAGAAGCCCGGCGACGATTCCGGCATAGACGTGCGCGAGCATCCAGTAGCGCAGCGCGCCCGCGCGCCGCCGGTAAATTTGCTTGCGGCCGGGATAGGCCATGACGACGGCGATGCCGACGAGGCCGACCAGCCCCGTCAGCCAGCGCACGGTCAGCCACGTGCCGCCGAGTCGCCCGTCGAGGCCGTAGCGGAAGATCGCCCAGACGGTGAGCGCCGTCAAGAGGATGGTGGATAGGACGCCGCCCACGTGCCAGAGCCGCGCCGGGATGTCGCGCTTGTGTATGTTGCGCCCGATGGCGTGCGTCTGATCCTGGAAGACGATGCCGATGCGGTTCTTGACTTCGGTGAAATACTCGCGGGGGTTGACCCGGACGAGCGCGCCCGTCGGGCAATTCTCCTGGCACGAATAGGCGTGCGTCTTCGCGCCCTTCGGGTTGAGACCCGTGTTGTTGCAGAGGTTGCATTTGACGGCGAGCAGATTTTCCGTCTCCGTCACTTCGGGCGGCGGTTCGGGCGGCGCGAGGCTGAACCACTTGCGCAGGCGCGTCTGCCAGGTCGGCGGGACGGCGGCGACGGGCTTGCGCGGAATCATCGAGATGGCGTTGTAGGGACACTGCGTGGCGCAGTCGCCGCAGCCGATGCAGGTCTTCGGGTCAATGTCGATCTGGCCGTTGCTGAAACGACCGATAGCGCCCGTCGGGCATCCCGTCAAACATTCAGGGTCTTGACAGTGGAGGCAGACCGAGGGCGAGAGCACGTGCTGGCTCGACGTGCTGCCGAGTTTCTTCGGGCGTTCGATGTGGATGCCGCGCCGCAGCAGCCTGGACTGGCCGTGTACCTTGTGACAGGCCAGCGAGCAGTTGCCGCAGCGCACGCACAAGTCCATGTCCATCACCAGCAAATTCGTGCCGTCAACGATACCGGTTGAAATCTCTTTTTCGGTCGCGCCGAGTTGGAGCGCGACGGCCTCTTCGGCGGCCTCTATGCGGTCGTCGGCTTTGGAGAATTCGCCGAACTTGCGCAGCACCGCATCGCGCAATTTGGGGTTGGAGCGCAGGTGCGAGATGGAAATTTCGAGCACTTCGGTGCGCGAGAGGATCGTCGCCGTGTAAGTCCAGGTCTTGTCTTCGCGGACGCCTTCGAGGCCGAGACAGTTTCCCGCGCCCAGAAAATCCAGCCCCGAATCATCGCTGAGCGCGGCGGCGAGATCGGCCATCGCCGGGTTGAAATCCACGCCGCTCGCGCAGCGCACCCAGCCGTTGTTGATGAAGACGATGCGGTCAATCGGCTGGCCTTCGCGATGCACGACATGGTTTTTGCCGTAGACCATGAAGCGCGCGGCGTCGCCGAGTTGTTTCAGCAGGTCGGCGTCGAAGGCGTCGCCCGTTGACTGTTGCACGTCAACGAGCGTGCGCCCAAGCCCGTGTTTGCGGTAGGTAATGTCTAAATTCTGGCCGAATTTCGGGAGCTTGCGCAGCAGGCGCAACGCCGGGCGCGTGACTTCGAGCACGGTGGCGGGCTTGGCCTGTGAAGCCTTCACGGTGGCGTTGCGCGGGACGCCCGCGAGAATCGCCATCTCGCCGAAACTGACCCCGGCGGGAATCTCGCCCACTTTCCTCGGCGAGCCGTGATCGTCTGCGACGTAGGCGTCGCACACACCGTCAACCGTGATGTAAAAAGTGTTGCTGCCCCAGTCGCCCTGCCGGATGATCTCTTCGCCGGGGTCGAACTGAAAAAGGCGGACGTAGGGGCCGACCTTCTTGCCGTTGTAGTTGCGCCCGTAGGCCACCACTTCGAGGTCGAGTTCGTACTTGAAGTGGTCGTGTTCCTTGTCCCATTCGACCAGTTCCGAAATGATGTCAACCTTGCTGATGGCGTCGAGGATAGATTTATGCTTAGTTATTTCCTTCGGCATAGAAAAAAGATGATTTCAATTTTAAGGTAGAGCGACTTGATCGGGAGCGACCGGCTCGACATGCAGATGCCTTCAGATAGCTGTGAAAGGCTTTGAACTCTGAACGGCGGGCATTATAGCAGAGTCCGCCGCGAGTGGTTAGATTTTAATAAAACGGGCTGGCCGCGCGCCCGCGCGCGAAGTTTTCGCCGCGAAAAAGTCCGTCCCGTTTTTTGGAACTTCGCCGGGCGGGCGGCGTGTACACGGTCGGGCGAGTGGCGGCTGGAAGTGTATAATTACGCCGGCGCAAAGGTTCGCCCACGAGCGGCGGGCGTCGGAGAAGTCGAATCCGCTTTTCGGAAGCCCGGAGAAGCCTGCGAGCCTGCCTGTCCTACATGAGTGCAATTAGCTCCATAGACGAACTGATTATCCCCGCGCGGGCGAACGTCGCCCGGCAAAGCGCTGCCGTGGCCGAACCGCTCTCCGATCATAGTCTGTTGGAAGCCGCGCGCACGGGCGACGAGGCGGCCTTTGCGGAACTCGTCAGGCGCTACCGCAACCAGATCACGAACTACGTCTACCGCCTGACGAACGATTACGAGTCGGCGGTCGATCTGGCGCAGGAGACTTTCATGCGCGTCTTTCGCGCAGCGGATCGCTA
>DASQDV010000567.1:0-2672 GCA_035633995.1 Pyrinomonadaceae bacterium
TCTGACTACCGAACAACATGTCGGAGAACGTTTCGCCCGAACCGATGTAACCCAGCAAAGCGAACAGAGCGGCGACGAGGTACGCGCCCGCCGCGATGCCCTTCGTCCACGTGTAGAGGCTGACGCGCCAGTCCCACGGGAGCGAGTGCGGCACGTCGTAGGAGAGCAGCGCGGCGGCTGACGTGTTGTTGTAATCGGGATGGCCGGAGACGACATAGTCCGCGCCCGTGCGCTGCTCGCTCCACATGAAGAGTTCGCCGTCGGGGCGGCGCGCGGCGAGCGGGTCGAGCGTCGCCTGGTGCGCGCCCTTGTAAAAAAGTTTCGGCAGCGTCTCCTTCTCAGGGCGGCGGACGTTGACGGGGTCGCGGTTGACGATGCGCGCCACTTTGGAATCCGCGTCGTGCATGTCGCCGACGAGGATGGCTTCGACCGGGCAGACGACGACGCAGGCCGGTTCGAGTCCGACATCTATGCGGTGCGCGCAGAAATTGCACTTCTCCGCCGAGTGGTCTTCGGGGTTGATGAAAATGGCATCGTAGGGGCAGGCGGCCATGCACGCCTTGCAGCCGATGCAGATCGACTTGTCGAAATCAACGATGCCGTCCGGGCGTTTGAACATCGCCGTCGTCGGGCAGGCCGTCGCGCAGGGCGCGTGCGTACACTGGTTGCAGCGCGTCACCTGATGTGCACGTCGCGTCTGCGGAAACTCGCCCACGTCAACGTGCTTGACGTAGGTGCGCGTCACGGAGAGCGGCACGAGATTTTCCGACTTGCAGGCGGTCGTGCAAGCGTGGCAACCGATGCAGCGCGTCTGGTCTATGACCTTTCCCCAACGCGGCGCACGCCGCGCGTCCCCGTGCTCGTTTGAGGCTCCCTCTTCCATCCACATCCCCCGCGAATCCGGCTTTGAAAATTGAGACGACAGACTACAACGAAACGCTTTTACTGAACAACGGGACGCGCCGCCGCCTGCTTCAACAGCGCGATCAATTTGTCGGGGTAGTCGGTCATGATGCCGTCCACGCCGAGCGCGACGAGGCGGCGCATCGCGTCCTCGTCGTTGACCGTCCAGACGTGTACTTCCAGCCCGCCGCGATGCGCCGTCGCAAGGAGTTCCGCCGTCAGCCACCTGCGCCCGAACGCGTTCTCCGGCACTTGCACGAGGCGCGGGCGCGCGCTGTCAGCCGCGAGGTCGCGCCCCGCCTGCAAATCCGCAGACAGCGCGAACACCTCCTCCATGCTGGCCGACGTTCGGACTTCGGGACACTCTTGCCGGAACTCTCCGAGCACCTGCGAATTGAACGAGGCGACCGTCACGCTGCCCGTCGCGCGGCGCTCACGAAGCGCCCGGCAAAAAGATTTGGCGAGCGAGGGCTGCGCCTGCTTGATGTCTATGTTGAGGCGCGTCTGCGGAAACTGGTCGAGGACTTCGCGCAGGGTCGGGACGGTGATGCCCTTCCCCCTGAACGGAAACGTGCGCCCGCCGTCATTTGTCCAGCGATAACCGGCATCGAGTCGTTTTAGTTCAGCGAGCGTCAAGGCGCTGATGCTGCCCGCGCCGTTCGTCGTCCGGTCAACCGTAGAGTCGTGGATGACGACGAGCGCGCCGTCGGACGTGCTGTGCAAGTCCATCTCCAGCACGTCCACGCCGAGCGCGACCGCCTGTGCGAAAGCGTGCGCGGTGTTCTCCGGCCACAGCCCCGCGCCGCCCCTGTGCGCCATCACGAGCGGGCGACGCGCTGTTGTCGCATCGGGGGCAACGGCGCGCGCGGCTTCGATCAGGTTTCGGTCATCTGTTGCCTGCATCTTCTCCGGCCTTATCTGCGGCGCGAATCCGTAGAGCGCGCCGACGAGCAGCGCGAATGCGCCGAGCATTAACAAGAGCCATCTCGCACTACGTTTCCTCATCGTCGCTGAATGTCCTTCGTCTACGAGTTTAGCACCGCGCGGGTGCTGTTTGACCAGCGCGGGCGTTGACTTCGCCGTAGCTCGCGTGTTTGACTCGCGCTGGCAACACACAAATTTCTCGACTCAGACAAACGCGGGCGACAAAGTGCGCGCACACTGCGAGCGACATGGCAGCACAACTCTACGATTGCATCGTCATCGGCGCAGGCCCGGCGGGACTCTCCGCCGCGCTCTTTCTTGCGCGCTACCGCAGGCGCGTTCTCACCTTTCATCACAACAGCCCGCGTAACATCTACTCGCACGGCGTTCACGGTTTTCTCGGCCATCACGGCATCCAGCCCGTCGAACTGCTCGCGCGCGGGCGCGACGAGGTGACGCAGCACGGCGGCCTCGTCATCGAAGGCTGCGTCACGAAAGTCGAACATATCGGCGACGAACACTTTCGCGTCTCGACGGGCGACGACCGGATCGCGAGTCAGTCGTTCGACGCGCGCCGTTTGATTCTCGCCACAGGCTTGCGCGACCTGACGCCCGAGTGCGCGGGCTTCCGCGAGTTCTATGGCGTCTCCGTGCACCACTGCCCCGACTGCGATGGTTTTGAAGCGACGGGCAAGCGCATCGCCGTCGTCGGGCACGGCAAGAGCGCCGTCGGCTTCACGCTCGGACTCCTGACGTGGACGGACAAGCTGACGCTCATCACCGACGGCGACGCGGGCGACATGACGGACGAGCACCGCGCGAAGCTCGCCGAATTCAACATCCCC
>DASQDV010000568.1:0-8435 GCA_035633995.1 Pyrinomonadaceae bacterium
CGCACCATGGCGGGGCCGACGATGTCTATCTGCTCGATGGCCTCCGCGAGCGTAGTGCCCTCGCGCGCGATGGTCTGCTCGAACGGGTCGAGGTTGATTACAACCATGTCTATCGGCTGGATGCCGTGCTCCGCGAGCGCGCTCATGTGCTCGCAGTTGTCGCGCACGGCCAGCAGCCCGCCGTGTATGCGCGGGTGGAGCGTCTTGACGCGCCCATCGAGCATTTCGGGAAAGCCCGTCACGTCCGCCACGTCGCGCACTTCGATGCCCGCCGCGCGCAGAGTTTTCGCCGTGCCGCCCGTGCTCAACAGTTCGACGCCGAAGCCTTCGAGCGCGCGTGCAAACTCGACCAGCCCCGTCTTGTCCGACACGCTCAACAGCGCGCGGCGTATGTTTCGCAATCCTTGTTGGTTCTGCTTAGTCATATTTTAGTGACAGGTGACGAGTGATAAGTGACGAGCGAAAGACAAGTTCTGTGTTTTAACTCGTCACTCGTCGCCTGTCATTCGTCACTCTTTCAACTTATAGCTTTCGCGGAGCATCTGCACGCGAAGCCGCTTGTGCGCCGGGGCGAGGCTGACCTGAATGCGATGCTCGCTTTTGTGGCGCGCGGCGGCGTCGAGATAGTAACCGAGCATGTACTGGCTCTGTAAGTCTTCGGCGATGGCGCGAAAGATTGGCGCGAGATCGTAGGTGGCGCGCGGGTCGAGCGCCGTGCGCGCGTCGCCGAGCCGGAAATAGTGGCCGCCGGTCTGCTCGGCCAGTTCGCGAAAACCTTTGGCGGGGCGGCGCACGACGAGTTGGCCGCCCTGCGGCGTGTAGAGTGGAAAATGAATGACGTAGATGGAGACGCCGCGCAGGCGCGCCTGATTGATAACGGCTTCGGGCGGTGTGCGGCTGGCTGTGTCAAGGCCGTCGCTCGACAGGATGACGATGCGGCGTTCGCGCGCGTCTGCCCCGGCGACGTTGAAGGCGCTGAGGGCGCGGGCGGCGGCGTCGAAGATGGCCGTGTTCTGGTTGCGGCGCGCGGAGAGTTGAAACGCGGCGCGCGCGCTTTCGATGTCTGTGGTGAAGGGGAGCGCGAACTCGGCCTGCGCGGCAAAGGGGAGCACGGCGATGCGCGAGTTGTTGCCGAAGCGCGAGAACATGGCGAGCGCGGCTTCGGTCTGTCGCGCGATATGCTCGCGCGCGCTGCCGGAAGCGTCGAGCGCGAACAGCATGGCGACGCGCTCCGTTCCGGCGGAAAAATAGTCGAGTTTAACCGGTCGCCCGCCGTCGCTCACCTTGAAGTCGGGGAGCGTCAAACCTGCGAAGCGTCGCCCGCGCGCGTCTGTGACGACGACGGGGACGGTGATGAGGTCGGTGTTGACGCGCAGGACTTCGTCCGCATCGGGCGTGTCGGGCGTTTGCTGCGCGTAGCAGACAGAGATGTTGAGAAGGATGATGAGCGACGGCGCGAGTAGAGAAAACAGGAGACTTTGGCGGGCGGCGCGTGTGAAGGCGTGTCGCCACACATGAACTGGACGAGGAACGGTCATGCCGCCGTCAGGCTCAGAACAAAAACCGCCCGAAGAACAGGATCGACAGGATAACGGCGATGGTGATGATGATGATCTTTACGAGACTCACGACTTCTATCCTCAACTGGCGGTCGGCCAGCGGTAGTCATTAGCGAGGGCTGTATTTTATCGGTGCATCGCGAGAAGTGTCAACGCTTGGGGCAAAGTGGCCTGCCGCGCGCGTGATTTTGCTTGTACAGCATCGTTAGACGAACGGCAGGCCGCGAAAGTTCCAGGTTTTGTGCGGGGGCGCGCATGCAGACAATTAAAATGTCAAACATGTGCGCCCGCCGCTGCCGCCGCTGTCGCGTTTATTTGAAACGCACGGACAGCCGCCCGCTGAAAAGACGCGGGAAGCCGACGTGCGTGCCGCTGAAGACCGATTCGAAGTTGTAGAGAAAGAGCGTGTCCGTCAAATTCTGCACGTCGAACTGCACGTTGAGCGAGGCGCGGCGTTCGCGCAGCAAGTCTGCGCCGACGGAGAAATTAAGGATGGTGCGCGGTTTGGTGCGCCCGCGCTCGAAGTCGATTTCGTTGTAGAGGCGCGGGTCGAAGCCCGCGGCGGCGAAGTCGGCGAGCGTCGTGCCCGGCTCAACGTCGGTCGGGTAGCCGGAATCATAGCGCCCGCCGAAGTTGGCGTAGATGCCGGAGCGCTGGTGGTTGTAACTCAACTGAAACTGCGCCGAGTTGCGCTGATCGTGATCGTTGGCGAACTTGAGGCCGGGCGCGTCGAGGCTCTCGATTGCTTCGCCGAGAAACAGGCCGCCGTTAATGGGCGTCACGCCGTAGGCGCGCGCGTTGGCGAAAGAAGCGAAAGCGCGGAAGCCCCTGAGGTCGGCAGTTTCAAGGCGCAATTCTTCGCCCGTGACGCGCCCCGCAGAGATCGTGATCGGGAAGATGATGCCGGTGTCGAAGAATTGATCCTTGTCGCCGAAATTGGTGATGCGTTTTTGATAGACGGTCAGGTTGAGGCGAAGATAGCGCGAGAGCGCCTGCTGCGCGCCGACCTCGTAGACGTGTTGCTTGTCAGGCAAAATCGGGCGCACGCCCGCCTGCCCCTGAACTACTGCGAGCGGCGAGAGCGCGGCGGCTTCGGCGGAACTCGCGAGCAGCAAATTCTCTGCGGGCGGCGTCTGGAAAAGGCGATTGTAAGAGGCGCGCAGAGTGGTCTGCGTGCGCGGGATGAAATAGGCCACGCCGATGCGCGGGCTGAAGGCGTCTTCCTGAATGACGAGCTTGTAGTTGTCGTAGCGCACGCCTGCGTCAATCGTGAAATTGCGGAACGGCGAGAAGCGATCCTGTATGTAGGCGCTCAACATGCGCCCCGTGCGTCTGCCGCGAAAGCGAAAGGGGTTGGCGGCGTTGAACGAGTTGACCGGGTTCGGCACTGTCTCGCCGTCCGCGTCCGTGAAATCTTCGAAAGGCGTGGTCGGGTAGAAACTAAAGTCCTCGCGGACGGGCGTGACGGTGAACTGGCCGCCGACTTTCAAATTGTGACTTCCGCGCGTGAGCGAAATCGCGGCGATGCCGCCCGTGTTTTGCAGCGAACGGTCTTGAAAAGCCACGACGGGCGTGGAAAACGGGTTGCTCGTCAGGCGCGCGTTGCCATAACGATTGAAGAAGGAAAACTGGCCGAAGGTGTTTGGCGAAAAGATGCGCTCGTAGGTGATGAACTCCGAGTGGTCGCGCAGGCGTTGCCTTTGATCCTGCCCGGCGATTTCCTGCGCGAGGCGGTTGGCGACCTGAAAATTTGTGCCGCCCGCGAGGAACGTGGCGCGCAGCGTGTCGTTCGGCGTGAGTTGATAATCGAGACGGAGGAAGCCTTTGCCGGTGCGCCCGAAGTTATGAAAATTGTCTATGGTCGGCGGGTCGAGGAAACGCTGCGAGGTGGTGGCCGAGAGGTTCGCCAGCAGGCCGAGCTTGTCTGTGCGCGTGGAGAAGTTCGCGCCGATTTCGCCGGTCGAGAAACTGCCGCCCGACAACGTGACGCTCCCCTGCGTCGGCGTCTCGCGCCCCGAACGCGTGTTGACGTTGACGACGCCGCCGAGTTTATCGCCAAACTCTGCGGAGATGCCGCCGGTCAGAACTTCGACCGTGCGCAGCGTGCGCGCGTCGAGGCTGGTGGCGAAGATGGCCGAGAGGTTGTCCGTGATCGGCACGCCGTCAACGACGTATTGCACCTGCGACTCGGAACCGCGCGGGTGCAGGCGTCCGTTATCGTCGGGCGCGAAACCGGGCGCGCTCGCCACGATGGCCTCGATGCCGCGCGAGGGAACTGCGCCGAGCGGGCGTTCGAGCAACGTCTGCGAGATGTTCGTGTCGGAAGAAGTTTTGTCGGCTTCGATGAGCGAAGCGTTTTCCGTGACCGTCACGGTCTCGTTGGCGACGGCGACCGAGAGCGTGAAATCAACGCTCATCGGGATGGCCGTCTCCACGTCGAAGGATTTTTCGGCGGTCTGAAAACCGGCGGCTTCGACGCGCGCCGTGTAGATGTGGAACGGGATATTGAAAAATTTGTACTCGCCCTGTTCGTTGGTCTGCATCGTCTGTTGATAGCCGCTGGTCGGGTCAACAATGCGCACCGTCGCGCCCGGCACGAGCGCGCCGCTCGGATCGCGCACCGTGCCCTGCACCGTGCCGATGTGTGACTGCCCCCAGACCGGAGCGCAAAAGGCGAATATCAAGGCCAAGCCCAACGCGAATTTATAAGTGCTTTTACGAAACATCTGAACCTCTCTTCTTTGCCAAACGGCATGAGCGCCGCCGGACGCCCGCCTGATAAACGCGCCCTGCTCCGGTTTCATAAACCCGAGCGGCGGCTGTCGGCTTGAGCGTCCTTAACTCTTAAACGCTTCGACGCTCCGGCATGAAGCGGAAGCGGTCGAGACAAGAGGACGAATTTAGAGAAGAGAAGCGAAGGGCGGGGCGCGCCCGCGCGACGACTCTTGCGGGGCAGAGTAGTTGTCGGATGTCGCGGCGAGCAGAAGGAGGGCGTGCGCGGGCGGTTGCGGCGCAAAGGGCGTCGCCTGAAACAGTCCGTGCGAGAGTTGTTGATGAAACTGGCAGAGCAGGCAATTCTTGCCGGTCGATAACAGCTTCGTCGTTAAATCGGCCTCACGCGCGCCGTCGAAAGTTGTTTCGGAGGTCGGGAAAGGCAGCCGGTAGATGGTGTGGCTGTGAACCAGACCACACGTTGCGCCGTAAAAAATGAAGAGGAGCAACAGCGAGTTCAACGCGCGCGCCGGATATTTTCGGCGGCGTCGAGACCCACTTTTAATGCGGCTGGGCACTACTTCGAGCATTATGTTACATTCGGGAGACGTAGGAATAAGGGCAACTATAAACGCTTGCGCGCACCAGTGTCAAAGCAACTTCTTCCGCATCACGCACACACATCCGCACACGACCCTCGCGGTCACGCCATACTTCACGAAGCCTCGAACCTTGAATTTGAAAACGCGCCGCTTCCGCGCGCTCACATCCACGCGAGCAGACCGTCTCGCCTCCGGCTCATCTGTAGAACGCTGCTCTTTATGTTGTTCGTAAATCTCGCGACGCAGGCTCAAACAATCAGTGCACGGATCAGCATCGTTTCGCTCGCGCCGCCACGCGTCAGGGTGGAAGCCGAGCATGCGGAAGGCACGAAGGCGTGGTCGTTTCGCAGCGCCTACGCGGGAGCATCCAAGCTGGGCGAGCGCATAGAGAATTTGTCGCTGTACGACGCGCAGGGCAGCGAGACGCCCGCGCGCAAGCTCGCTTCGGGCGAATATGAGGCGTCGCGCGCGGCAACTAAAGTTCGCTACGAACTCAAACTCGACCCGCCGCGCGATACGAACGACACGGCGCACGTTTCCTGGTTGACGGGCACGCGCGGCGTCTTGATGCCCGGCGACCTTCTACCTCATCCGCTGAAACGCGCCCGTTTGAATTTGACTCTGCCGGAGAACTGGAAAATTGCCACGCTCGAAACTCTAAACGGCAACGGGCAATACGAAATCGAGGACGCCGAATCGTCCGTCTTTTTCGTCGGCGCCGATCTGCGTGTGACGCAAAACACTTTGCGCGGGATGGAGTTCAAATTCGCCACGGCGGGCGCGTGGCCTTTCGCGGATGGTGACGTGATAAATGTCGCACGCGACATTTTAGAAAAGCACGAGCGAACCGTCGGCGGTATCCCGCGCAGGAGCGCGTTAATATTGCTCGCGCCGTTTCCGCAGGAAGCGGACGCCGCGCGCTGGAGCGCGGAGACGCGCGGCGGCACAGTCGTCTTTCTCTCCGGTCGTTCCAATTCGAAGGCCGTCGGGTTGGCGCACCTGAGCCTCCCGCTGGCGCATGAATTGTTGCACCTGTGGGTGCCGAACGGGCTGGCCTTGAACGGGGATTACGATTGGTTCTATGAAGGCTTTACCGTCTACCAGTCAATGCGCGTGAGCGTGCAACTCGGATATTTGACTTTTCAGGATTACCTCGATTCTCTCGCTCGCGCCTACGACAACTATCTCGCCCTGCGCGAGCGGGATAATCTCTCTCTGATCGATGCTTCCGCGCGCCGCTGGAGCGGGAATGGCGCGCTGGTTTATCACAAGGGAATGTTGGTCGCAGCCCTCTACGATTTGAGCCTGAGGCAGCGCAGCCGCGCTAAACGCAGCCTCGACGATGTCTATCACACACTCTTTCGCCGGCATCGCACGGGTGCCGAAAGACGTGAGGGAAACGTCGCCGTGATCGGCGCACTCGATAGCGTCGCAGGCGACGGCGAATTTTCTAAACGTTATATCGAGAGCGTCAACCGCCTCGATCTGACAGGCGCTTTCGCCGCGTTCGGCTTGAACGTCGGACGCAACGGGGCGAGGACGCGAATCACCGTGAGCGATTCCGCGAGCCGTGCCCAGCGCGATTTATTACGTCAAATGGGCTACAATTAGTGCGGTTTTGGAATTCTTGATTTAAGGCCGACTGTAAATTATTTGTCCTGATGCGATTTCTATTTCAGAAATCTCCCGCACGCACCGCAGCCTTTGCATCCGTCATCCGCCGCATGAAAATATCTGGCATCGCCGAAAGACTTTTTTCCCGCTCAGGACTGTTTAGTCTGTCCCGCCTCTTTTTATTGCTGGCCGTCGCACTCGGCTCGGCAGGTTGCACGACGCTCGCGAGCAAAACGGAGACGGGAGTAGTGATCGCACGCCGCGCGCAGGTGCGTAGTTCGGTCGCCGTCGTGGCCGCAGATTTGTCAGAGGTGGTTCGCGGCGACGTGTTAGACATTTTGGATTCGACGACGGCGGAGAACGGCGAACGCTGGTTGCGCGTGCGCGCGCACGACGCGCAGAACACGGAAGGCTGGATCGAATCCCGCAACGTCATGCCGCAGGATTTGCTGGATCGTTCCGTTCAAGTCGCCGCCGAAGACAAAGACATACCGGCGCAGGCCACAGGCCAACTGCGCGCGAGCACCAATCTGCGTTCGTCGGCTGACAGAAGCGGGACGGATAACATTCTCTTGAAATTAGAGAGCGGCGCACACTTTGAGATCGTCGGCTGGAAACGCGTGCCGAAACCCAAAGCGTCCGAGACGACCGAGAGCGACGACGCGCCGAAAGCAGGTGCGGCATCTCAAAGCGAGAACAAGAAGGATAGCGGCGCGGCGAAAGAGGCGGAGGAGTTGAACGAACTCTGGTACAAGGTGCGCCTGCCGCGCGCTATTTCGCCCGCGCCCGCCGGTTGGGTTTACGCCAAGCAGGTTGAATTGACCGTGCCGAGCGACATCATCTTTTATCGCACGGGGCGCGAGTTTGTGGCTTGGCAGAGGCTCGACGACGCGGGCGACGCGGAGCAGACCGCGCCCAAAGATAAAGATGCGGCGAAGGAATCACAGGCGGGCAGTTGGGTGATTCTCGAAAAGAGCAGTTCCGACGAGCCGAGCACGCTGGAGGAACCGGATTTCGACCGCATCTTCGTGCTCGGTTATGACAAGAGCAGGCAAGAACACTATACGGCCTACCGCAGCCCAGACCTGGATGGCCGCCTGCCTCTACGCGTAGAGAATAACGGCGGCGAGAAGTTTTTTACCGTCCAGGCCAAAGACGAAGGCGGGCAGTTGGTTGACGTTCGTTATAAAGTTTACCGCGATGATCGAGGTAATTTGCGGGTTGACGCACAGGGCACGCTGCCGAAAAGCTCTAAGAAGAAATAGAGGCGGTTTTTCCTCCGCATTTTACGCGTAAGGCGCGGGTTCGAGACAAAGCGAAAATTTTTTGCGTTGGGGTGTTGACAAATAAAAGTTTCTCTCTATAATGCCTCTTTGCCTGAAACACGGCGATTGACATTCCAAACGACAACACGATGCGTTGGTCATGGCCGCTTCTCTTCCTTGAGATGTTTACGAAGAAAGGCGGCTGCTTCGTCGGCGCAAAAAGTTGTCCGGTTGAGACAACTCGGAAAGAGTTGAAGCCGTCTAAGGCTGACCCGCTTGACAAGTTGAACGCAATCACGTAAGGTTGCGGTTTGCTTGAGACGAAAAATAATCGTCTGTGGGGCAACTAAAACGAGTCCATGCGCAACTAAGTATGGATTCGGAAAAAGAGAACCGATCTTTGAAAACTAGATAGAGCGTGTCCATGTTAATAACCTTTGAGAGTTGGAGCGCCGGAGCTATAGGCTTCGGACGCAATTAAAACTCGCAAGAGTCATTATCGGATACTTTGAACCAGTAGAAGATAATGTTCCAGAGATACAAACGAGAGTTTGATCCTGGCTCAGAATCAACGCTGGCGGCGTGCCTCAGACATGCAAGTCGAACGAGAACCTCCCTTCGGGGAGGGGACAGTGGCGCACGGGTGAGTAACACGTGGGTAATTTACCTTTGGGTGGGGAACA
>DASQDV010000569.1:0-5696 GCA_035633995.1 Pyrinomonadaceae bacterium
GAGACGCGCGCGGAAATGAGTTGACGCGCGCGGGTCAAACCACTACAAGATAGTTCGCACTCTCCGGCGCGCCTGACTTCGAGTTGCCGGACGGCGCGCCGCACCATGTCCCGAAGTGCCCTTACATCACACGCCAACGGAAGGGTTCGGAGAGTTGATTTATGCGTCGCATTGATCTGAAAAAAGCACAGGTCGCGCGCTCCGGCACGATTCGCGGCATCAATCGCCAGATCGTGCTTAACTACGTGCGCGACCGCGAGCCGATCTCGCGCGCCGAGATCGCGCGCGAGACGGCGTTGCAGCGTTCGACCGTCTCGACCATCGTGGAGGATTTGAAGTCGGACGGATTGATCGAGGAGATCGGAGAGGGCGAATCGACGGGCGGGCGTCGCCCGACGCTCCTGCGCCTGCGCGCGGCGGGCGCGATGGCAATCGGCGTTGACATCACGCCGACCTGCACCACGATTGCGACGAGCGATCTCGGCGGGCGCGTCCTCGAACGCGAAGACTGTCCGCACATCGAGCAGCCGGAACGCTTGTACGCGCGCGTCATCGAGAGCGTCAAAAGGTTGGCGGCGAAGGCGGGCGAGCGGAAGATCGAGGGCGTGGGCGTGAGCCTGCCCGGACTCGTTGACCCCGACAGCGGGCGCGCGATCTACATTCCCTGGTTCGAGTGGCGCGACTGGCCTGTGGCGGCGGAGATTTCCGGCGCCACGGGACTTGACGTGAGCGTTGACAACGACGCGAACGCGGCGGCGCTGGCGGCGCTCTGGTTCGGTCGTCAGGAATTGCGCGAGGCGCGCGACTTGATCATGGTGCTCGTGGCCGAAGGCATCGGCACCGGCATCGTCGTGGACGGGCAAATCTACCGGGGCAAGCGCGGGGGCGCGGGCGAGTTCGGCCACATGATCGTGGGCGAACGCGGCCCCGTTGCCTGTTCGTGCGGCAATCACGATTGCTGGGAGGCTTACGCTTCGGGGCGCGCGGCGGTTGCGCGCTACCTCGCGGGCGGCTCAAACGACGGCGGAAAAGTTGATTTAGCGCAGGTGGTTGACCGCGCTCTGGCGGGCGAGGCGCGCGCCACACGCGCACTCACCGAAACGGCGCACTACCTCGGCATCGGCATCTCGAATTTGATCGTCGGCCTCAGCCCCGAAGCAGTTGTCGTCGGCGGCGTCATCGCGCGCGCGTGGCCGCTCGTCTCGGACGCGCTCAGCAAAACCATCCAGCGCAGCGTCCGGCGCGGCCTGCCCTCAGCGCAGATCATGCCCTCCGCCCTCGGCGATCATCCAACGCTCATGGGCGCGCTCAGCCTCGTTCTCGCGCGCAAGTTCGCCTCTGTCGCGGCGGCCTGATTCTCTATAACCACTTCGTCAGCAGATAGCGATCATGATCGCGAAAGCCCGCCCGACGGTAGACGGCCTGCGCGCGCGTGTTCGCACGCTCCACTTCCAGGTGCAGCGCCGCGATGCCTTCACTCCGGCAAAGTTCTGAAGCGAACTCGATGGCCGCTTTTCCGATTCCATGCCCGCGAAAATTATCGCGCAGGTAAATCTCATCAACGAGAGCGTCGCGCCCGTGAAATTCCAAACTGAAACCGAACGTGACGACGAGATAGCCCGCCTCCTCCGCGCCCACGCGGATCAGGTGGACGAGGCCGAATCTGCCGTCACTCAAAATTTGCTCTAACGCAACGCGCGCCCTCGCCTCGTCGAAAGGCAAGTGCTCGAACGCGTAAAACTCCCGCATCAACTCGACGAGCAGATCAACATCCGACGCATCTGCGACTGTAAAAACAGGTTGCATGGTGAGCACTTCACAACTGGCGCGGCGGTCACTTCGCGCCTTTGCCCTGCGTGATCGTCACGACGCGATCAACGCCGGGCAGGGTGATCGTCTCAAGCGTGCCGTCAGGCCAGCGCACTTCGAGCTTGTCGAGTTTCGTGGCCGCGCCGAGCCCGATGTGGAGGCACGGGTCGTTTTGCGAGGCGTAGCCCGCGCCGCTGACAAGATCGAGCCGCTGGCGCATTGTGCCAATCGTCGCATAGACGATTGCGCCCGTCGCATCACGCGGGCTTCGCTTCGCCGTGTCGCCGACGAGGCGCAGGATGAGCCAGTGGTTCTTCTGCTCCGAGACGTTGCGCAGGACTGTCGGCGGGGCGTCGCAGTTGTTGACGACGGCGTCGAGTCGCCCGTCGCCGTCGAGGTCTGCGACGGCGAGGCCGCGTGCGGGCAGCGCCAGTGCAAGCGCGCTGTTCGGGGCGGCGGCGACGCGCTCGAAGACGCGTTCGTTCGCATCCGCTTTAGCGCCTGCGCGCGTGTTCGGCAAATTGCGAAAGAGCAATAACTGCTGCGCCCAACTCGTGCCCCACTGGTGGTTGTCAACGGTCGGATAGACGTGGCCGTTGGCGACGAGCACATCTTTCCAGCCGTCGTTGTCGTAGTCGAGAAAGGTCGTGCCCCAGCCGAGGAAGGGGATGGTCGGCTCGCCGTGTCCGGCCTGAAAAGTCACGTCGGTGAAGTTGCCTTCGCCGTCGTTGTGATAGAGCGTGTTGGAATCGTCGGAAAAGTTTGTGATGTAAAAATCTACGCGCCCATCGTTGTTGTAGTCGCCGACGGCGAGACCCATCCCGGCCTGCTCGCGCCCGTTCTCGTTCAAAGCGACGCCCGACTCATAGCCGACTTCCTCGAACGCGCCGCCGCCTTTGTTGATGTAGAGTTGCTTCGGCGTGGAATCGTTGACCACGATCAGATCGAGCAAATCGTCTTCGTTGGCATGGACGAAGGCGGAGGCGAAACCGTAATAGCCCTGCGGGTCGTGCGTGCCGGTCTTCGCGCTCACGTCCTCGAACGTGCCGTCCGCCTTTTGATGATAGAGCGTGTCGCCTTCACCTTTCAGGCCGCGCGGCCCGCACATGACGGGCACGCCGCGAAACTGGCAGAAGTTCTGGCCGACGCCGCCCGGCTTGCCCGCGTCCGTCGGACTCGGCGGCAGGTTCTTCACGTCGAACTCGACGTAGCCGGGCACGAAGAGATCGAGCCGCCCGTCGCGGTCGTAGTCGCCGAAGGTCGCGCCGGTTGACCACCCCTTTCGCGCGACGCCGAGTTTTTCGGCCACGTCCGTAAACGTGCCGTCGCCGTTGTTGCGATAGAGGCGCGACGTGCCGTAGTTCGAGACGTACATGTCCGGGCGCGAGTCGTTGTCGTAGTCGCCGACGGCCACGCCGAAGCCCCAGCGTTCGTTTGCCACGCCCGCCTTGTCCGTCACGTCCTCGAATTTCCAGTTGCCCAAATTGCGATAGAGCGCGGCGCGCGGCGGTCGCTCTTTGCCCGCGAGCGCGGCGAAGGTCGAGCCGTTGAGAAGGTAGATGTCGGGTCGCCCGTCGGCGTCGTAGTCGAAGACGGCGAGGCCGCTCGCAGGCGTGTCGAGGATGTACTCTTTCGACGCGCTGCCCGCGCGATGTCGAAACGAGGCGAGCGCGGTTTTGGCCGTCACGTCTTCAAAGACGACGGGCGCTTTCGCGTCGGTGATGCCGACGGTGCGCCGCGACGTGTAGGTGCGCGCTTCACCCGTCGCGTTGCCGCCCATGCCTTGCTGCGGCTGCGCGGCGGGCGTCGTCTGTTGCGAGAAGACGCCGGGCGGCGCTGTAGCAAGCGAGAACGCGAGAAGCCAGAGCACACGGAGAGACTTCGAGAGGGACAAACGTGTTTGTGACATCATTATTTCAGTTTCCGGTCTGAATTAACTTTCTTGCCTTGCGGAATGTTCACCTGCGGCGCTGGGGCGCTAATAAAGCCACACGATACCGACTCGGCCGGTGGCCTGTCAAAGCGCGCGCGTGCGCTCACTTTACAGTCAAAGGTCAGCGGAGTACAGTGGCGCGCGAAGCATAAAAGCTGTAGTCGGGCGCGTAGTCGGGCAGCGCACAGTCTCTGCCCTCTTGCGCCGCCGCTTGCCATAAATTTTACGGAGGAGATGTAATGAAACGCAGAAACTCGCAGACCTTAACCTTACTCGCGCTCTTAACTCTCGTGCTCGCGCCCGCCGTCGTCGTCCGCGCGCAAGGGGACGCGCCCGTCATCCTCGGCGGCGCGCAACTCGCGCGCATCGTGCCGCCCGGCTTCTTCTTCGAGGGGCAGAGCGCGCCCACGCAGATGCGCAACTCGGCCGCCGCGCGCTTCGGCGCACGTCAACACGTCGTCGCCGGGATGGTTGACACCTCCGGCTACTCTGCCGACGTGCGTTCCAGATACGAGGGCTTTTTGATCGTGGACACGCCCGTCAACATCGGCGGGCAGGAACTCGCCGTCGGCGCATACGGTTTCGGCTTCGTGGAAAACAACAAATTCAGCGTCTCGGACGTGGGCGGCAACCTGCTCTTCAGCATCGGGACTGAGCCGGACAGAAACTTGCGACGCCCGCGCCCCCTGATGATGACGCGCGGCGCGGGCGGCGTGCGCCTCTACAGCGGCCGTCGCTACGTCACCATCTCGCTGCGGCGTTAAGGCGAAGCGGTAGCCGCGCGAATTGCACGCGCGCGGCTACTGCGCGAGCAAGCGGCGGCGTGCGGGGCGTGGCCGCCGTGTCGGAAAAAATATTTGACAGGGAAGCGGATTCTGTATTAAAAATCTTCGTTCGGGCAAGCAACAAACTGTCCTATCGCACGTTCCGTTCCGTATCCGAAGCTATAATTTCTCGCCGAGGGTCGCTACTTTACAATTCATCGTCCGCCGCGCGCACATGCACCTCGTCACGTGCGCCGCGCGCTGACGCTCCCTGTGAATAAGCGTCCTGTCCGGTTATCTCCACAGCACGAGGCCCAGCTATGACACACTACAGGATCAGCCCGCGACTTGCCGCTCAACTCGTCGCGCTACTTTTCTGCTTTGCCGCTTTTGCGGTTCCCCTCCATGCCCAAAATAACAAGGGCACGATTCTCGGCACGATCACCGATCCGAACGGCGGTCTGGTCGCGGGCGCGAAAGTCACCGCCCTCAACCTCGCCACCGGCTCTGTGGCCGAAGACACGACTTCCGAAGAAGGTCTCTACACGATCCCGAATCTTGAGCCGGGCATGTACCGCGTGACCATCGAGGCGACGGGCTTCAGGACTGTGGTGAACGAGTCGGTCAAAGTCGAAACCAACGCGCGCCTGCCGATTGACGCGCGCATGGAACTCGGCGCGGTCGGCGGCGATGTCGTCACCGTGACGGATCAAGGGCCACTGGTCGAGAGCGAGACGAGCGTGCGCGGCGATTTGATCACGGGACGCGAGGTGACAGACCTCCCCATCCCGCAGCGCAACTTCACGCTCCTTGCGGCGCTCTCGCCCGGCGTGACGCGCCCGAACCTCGGCCTGCTCGGCGGCGGCGGCAACTTCGTCGCGGGCGGCGGCGGCCAGAACAACACGGAGTCCACGCGCTTCCGCGAGTCGGGCGGTTCAGTCCTCGTCGTCAACGGCGCGCGCGCCACGAACAACAATTTCCGTCTCGACGGCGTTGACAACAACGAGGCGCAGTTCGGCCAGATCGCGATCTACCCGAACCCCGACGCCATCGCCGAGTTCAAAGTCGAGTCGAGCGTGCCGACCGCAGAGAGCGGGCGCGCGGGCGGCGGCGTCATTTCGACGACCTTCAAGTCGGGTGGAAACGAAGTGCACGGCACGGCCTTCGAGCAGTATCAGGGGCGCTTCCTG
>DASQDV010000570.1:0-5515 GCA_035633995.1 Pyrinomonadaceae bacterium
TCGTCTATGTCTATGGTAAGTTCGTCAACAATGGACTTCGCCAATTGAGACTCGTCTTGCGGCGCGCGGTGGATGCTTGGGCGTTTGGGCATGGCGAGAGTATGTCACAGCCCACCGATCAATCGCAAAAAGATTTATTTCGTGAGCAACACTATTACCCCACTACCCGGAAAGTGATGCGCTTGACGTTCGCGGGAGGGCAACTTAAACTTATTCATATTAAGTTTTCCGCCATCATTTTGAGCGTCCGCGCGTGTTCTAACGGCACACGTTTCAGTCGTTGCGGATAGCTTCGTTGACAGCCTGACTCGCTTCCGTTTGCGAAGGAACTTTTGAGAACTCTGATGACTCATAATCTCTTCAATTCGTTGCAACACTTCGACGCCGGGCAGTTTTATTCGCTGCCGCAACTGGAAAAAGAGGGCGTCGGCCCCGTCTCAAAACTCCCCGTCAGCCTGCGCATCGTGCTCGAATCGCTTCTTAGAAACTACGACGGCAAAAAGGTTGAAGAGGAAGACATCCGCACGCTCGCCAACTGGCAGCCGAACGCCGAGCGCACCGAAGAGATTCCCTTCATCGTCGCACGCGTGCTGTTACAGGACTTCACGGGCGTGCCGCTGCTCGTTGATTTGGCCGCGATGCGTTCGGCGGTGGCGCGCATGGGGCGCGACCCGAAGATCATCGAGCCGCTCGTGCCGGTTGACCTCGTCATAGACCACTCCGTACAGGTTGATGCGTGGAGCACGCCGGACGCGCTCCAGAAGAACATGGAGACGGAGTTCCGGCGCAATAACTCGCGCTACCAGTTTTTGAAATGGGGGACGCAGGCGTTCGAGAGTTTTCAGGTCGTGCCGCCAGGGATAGGCATCGTGCATCAGGTCAACCTCGAATATCTGGCGCAGGGCGTGATCGAGCGCAACGGCGTCTATCTGCCCGACACGCTCGTCGGCACCGATTCGCACACGACGATGATCAACGGCCTCGGCATCGTGGCCTACGGCGTCGGCGGCATCGAAGCCGAGGCGGGCATGCTCGGCCAGCCCGTCTACTTTCTGACGCCCGACGTGGTCGGCGTGAACATGACGGGGAGTTTGCGCGACGGCGTGACGGCGACCGATCTCGTCCTGCGCGTGACGGAGATATTGCGCGCGGCGAAGGTGGTCGGGAAGTTCGTGGAGTTTCACGGCGAGGGCGCGGCGAGCATTCCGGCCTACGACCGCGCGACCATCGCCAACATGGCTCCCGAATACGGCGCGACCGTCGGCTTCTTCCCCGTCGACGAAAAGACGCTCGACTATTTCCGCTCGACCGGAAGGACGGAGGAACGCGTCAACGCCATCCGCAGTTACTACGAGGCGCAGGGGATGTTCGGCATTCCGCGCGCGGGCGATTGCCAGTACAGCCAGTTGATCGAATTGAACCTCGCCGAGATCGAGCCGAGCGTCTCCGGCCCGAAGCGCCCGCAGGATCGCATCGAACTCTCCGACCTCAAAGAACGCTTCAACGAACTGTTGCAAAAACCCGTCGGTGAGAACGGCTACAACAAGCAAAGAGAAGAACTCGACGCGCGTTTCCCTGTGAACTTGAGCGCGACGGCGGCAACGGCGGCTGGCGGCAACGGTCGCTCCCTGCCCGTGCTCGCGGGC
Source organism: Pyrinomonadaceae bacterium (assembly GCA_035633995.1). Lineage (GTDB taxonomy): Bacteria > Acidobacteriota > Blastocatellia > Pyrinomonadales > Pyrinomonadaceae > JAIVJZ01. The sequence continues at coordinate 1,647 of DASQDV010000570.1, forward strand.
GGCGGCATGCAGGACACGGACAGCGTCCCGCAGGGCGAAGGCAACATGAGCGTCCAGAATACGAGCGCGCTCACCGAGATCGAGATGATGAACAACCGCCCGACGCCCGACCGCGTCGAGCACGACGACACGGACGCGAGCAAGCAGCCGGAGCTTAAACGCAACGCCATGCTCGGGCACGGCGACGTGGTTATCGCGGCCATCACCTCCTGCACCAACACCTCGAATCCGGGCGTCATGCTCGCGGCGGGGATTTTGGCGAAGAAGGCCGTCGAGCGCGGACTCAGGACGCAGCCTGCCGTTAAAGCGTCGCTTGCGCCCGGCTCGCGCGTCGTCACGGAGTACTACGCGAAGACCGGCCTGCAACCTTACCTCGACCAACTCGGCTTCAACCTCGTCGGCTACGGCTGCACGACCTGCATCGGCAATTCCGGCCCGCTCGATCCGCGCATCGAATCGGTCATCAACGAGCACGATCTGGTTGCGGCGAGCGTGCTGTCAGGGAACCGCAATTTCGAGGCGCGCGTTCATCAAAGCGTCAAGGCGAACTTTTTGATGAGCCCGCCGCTCGTCGTCGCCTTCGCGCTCGCCGGGCGCATTGACATTGACCTGACGAGCGAGCCGATAGGCCGTGGCAAAAACGGCGAGGACGTATACCTGCGCGACATCTGGCCGACGCTCGAAGAGATCGGCGAGGGCTTGCGCGCGGCCACCGACCCGGAAGTTTATCGTCGTCTCTACAGCGACTTCGCCGGGCAGAACCCGCTCTGGAATGAAATCCCGTCCGTCACCGGCCACGTCTACGATTGGGACGAGCACTCGACTTACATTCAGGAGCCGCCCTACTTCGAGAAGTTCGGGATGGAAGCGGGCAGGTTCTGCGACATCCGCAACGCGCGCCCGCTCGCCATCTTCGGCGATTCGGTGACGACCGATCACATCAGTCCTGCGGGCGCGATCAAGCCGACTTCTCCGGCGGGCGTCTATCTCCAACTGCGCGGCGTACACGTTGACGATTTCAACTCCTACGGGTCGCGGCGCGGCAACCATCAGGTGATGGTGCGCGGCACGTTTGCCAACGTGCGCATCAAGAATCAGATGGTTCCCGGCACGGAGGGCGGCATCACCTGCCTGCAACCCGTCAACCAGCAGATGAGCATCTACGACGCTTCCGTCCATTACCAGGCGGCGGGCGTCTCGCTCATCGTCTTCGCCGGGCAGGAATACGGCACGGGCAGTTCGCGCGACTGGGCGGCGAAGGGCACACGCCTGCTCGGCGTGCGCGCCGTCGTCGCGCAGAGTTTCGAGCGCATCCACCGCAGCAACCTCGTCGGCATGGGCGTGCTTCCCTGCCAGTTCAAGGAGGGCACGAACGCGCAGACGCTCGCGCTCGACGGCACGGAAACCATAGACATCCTCGGACTCGAATCCGACCGGATTAAACCGCGACAGGACGTGATGCTCGTCATCCACCGCCAATCGGGCGAGACCGAAGAAGTGCCCGTCACGCTGCGCATTGATACGCCGATTGAGATCGACTATTACCGGCACGGCGGCATCTTGCCCTTTGTGCTGCGGCAACTCATCAATCAAGAAGCGTGACGGTTTTTTTGTTTACCGCGAGCGGCGTGCTCGTGCTGCTCTTTGTGGCCTACGACGTGTACGCCACCATCCTCGACGCGAGCGGGCGCGCCGGGCCTCTCAGTCAACTCCTGAATCGCGGCGTCTGGAGCATAGCCCGTCCCGCCGCCTCTCGCTTCGCGCGCGCGCGTCGCCATCGCCTGCTCAATCTCGTCGGGCCGATGTTGATGCCCGCCCTCATCGTCATCTATCTGCTGCTGCTCATCGTAGGCTTCGCGCTCATCTACTACCCGCGCATGCCCGCCGAGTTCAACGTGCTGCCGGAGGCTATGAGCGCCAACTGGATCGAATCGCTCTACTTCAGCGGCACGACGCTCATCACCGTCGGTTACGGCGACATCACGCCGCGCGCGCCGTTTGTGCGCCTCGTCGCGCTCATCGAAGGGGCGAGCGGGTTCGCCCTCATCTCGCTCGCGGTGACGTACCTGATCACGGTCTATAGCGCGCTCGAACGAAAACGCGTCATCGCGCTCTCGTTCTATCATCAGGCGGACGAAGGCGCAGACGTGGCGGGCTTCATCACGCACCACTTCGTGATGGGACGCTTTCACGGCTTCGACAATGTGCTGCGCATGGCCGCGCGCGACATCAACGAGCTTCAGGAGTCGCACGCCGAACACCCGGTCGTACACTATTTCCACCCCGTCGCCATACACAAGAGCACGCCGCGCCTCTTTTTCCTCGTCCTCGAAACCTGCGCCGTCATCAACAGTTGTCTCGACGCGAACGAGTACCCGGAGACATGCGGCCACCCGGAAGTGCGCACGCTCGAAGCGAGCGGCCTCCACGTGCTCGATCAACTCGTCGCCGCGCTCAGCCTGAAAGGCGGGCGTGCGCGCCCGGCGGCGGATGCGGCGGAAGTTACGCGGCGTTTGAAAACGCGCTACCGGCAGACCCTCCGGCAACTCTCCGAGGCAGACATCAAGACGCGACGCGACACGGCGGAAGGTTGGGAGATTTACCGCGCGCGGCGCGAACAGTGGGAGACGAAACTGCACAGCTTCACGCTCTACCTCGGCTACGACTGGGACGAGGTGACGGGCGACAGGAACTTGCGCTACGCCGCCGACGACGAGATGGACGAGCGAGAGTTGCCGGGCGAAAAGCCGCACGCGCCGCGTTAAAACTGCGACCCGCAAACTTAGAAGCTATTTGAGAAATCTTTTCTTTAGCCCCGAAGGGGCATCATGTAATAGCCCGGCGCAGCGCGCCGGGTACAGCAACAAGGTATTTTCTTTCAAGCCCTGAAAGGGCGATATATGCCCGTTGCTATCTCGCCCTTTCAGGGCTTAATTATCTGCCTACACCTTACATACCCGCCGCGTTGCGACGGGCTATTGCATCACGCCCCTTCGGGGCTTTTCAAACAACTTCTTATCGTTTTGGGCACATCCCATACATCAGGCAACGCGTTTAGACTTCGCCCCGAGTTGGTGCTAAAGTAATGCTTGTGAATCAAGCCCGTTCAGAATTTTCCAGCGCATTTTCCCGTAATCAAAGATAAGGAGTTTTTCTATGTCGTCGCCGCAAACTGCCAATGAGACGCCTCGCCGCTATCAACTGTTAATCGACGGTAAATGGGTTGATGCCGAATCCGGCAAAACTTTTACGACACCCAACCCTTCGACGGGCGAGACGCTCGCCGAAATCGCCGAGGCCGACAAGGCCGACGTAGACAAGGCCGTCGCCGCCGCGCGCCGCGCCTTCGAGGGCAAGTGGTCGCGTCTGAGCGCGCGCGAACGCGGGCGTCTGCTCTACAAACTTTCGCAACTCATCGAAGCGAAATCGCAGGAACTCGCCGCGTTAGAGACCGCCGATAACGGCAAACCGATACGCGAATCGGCCTACGTGGACTTGCCGCAGGTCGTCGAGAATTTTGAATACTTCGCCGGTTGGGCGACGAAGATCGAGGGCGAGACGATCCCCGTGCCCGGCCAGATGTTCAACTACACTCTGCGCCAGCCGCTCGGCGTCTGCGGCCAGATCATCCCGTGGAACTTCCCGCTCCTGATGGCGGCGTGGAAACTCGCGCCCGCGCTCGCCGCAGGCAACACCATCGTCTTGAAGCCCGCCGAGCAAACGCCCGTCACGGCGATGGAACTCGGCAAGTTGATTCAAGAGGCCGGCTTCCCCGACGGCGTCGTCAACATCGTGCCCGGCTACGGCGAGACGGCGGGCGCATCTCTCGCCTCGCACCCCGGCATAGACAAGATCGCGTTTACCGGCTC
>DASQDV010000571.1:0-4268 GCA_035633995.1 Pyrinomonadaceae bacterium
TCGCCGCGCAAGGCTGCGAGGCGCGCGTTGACCCACGCGTCGGCGTCGAAGGCCGATTGTGGCGTCGCGTATTCGACGATGACGAGCCGCGCGCCGCCTTCGTAAGTCGCCGTCACGGCTTCCGTCCCGCCGTCGAAAGGCAGTGCGTCGAGGACGGGTTGATCCGGTACGGCTTCTTTGAGCGCGGGCAGAGCGTCAACGTAGCGTGCGCGCGCCTGTGCCGTCTCCCAATCGGGCAGGTGTTGGACGAGGACGGGAATTTCGCCCGCCGCATCAATCGGCACATCGAGCTGTGCCTGCGCCGCCGCGCCGTTGGAAAGCAGAAAAAGCATGCAGGCGACGAACAGGCCGGAGAAAAATGAGAGACGCATCGAAAATTCCCCTAAACGTTGAAACTGCTAAATTAAATACGAACGGCGACGTATATTTGGATGCCGACGGGAGAATGCTCGTTGTGTTGGCGGTTAATAGTAACCGTCGGGGGCGTTTTAGTTCCAGCGGCGCAGTTCGCGCAGGAGCAGTTCGGCGTGGCGGCGCGGCTGCGGGATGTTGTCGAGCAGCGTTTGGCCGCCGATTTCGTTGGCGTGTTCGATGACGAGGTCGCCGAAGCCGAAGATGCGCTGCATGATGGTGGTGGAGACGGTCACGTCCTGAATGTTGCGCAAGGGGATGTTGCGCGTCTTGCGCGCGATGAGCCCCTGATCGATCTCGATCTTTGAGTCGATCAGAGTGGACTTGACGGTGTTCCGCCGGAGGTGCTTGTAGGCGGGGATGAGCAAGAGCGGGAGCGTCAGGAGCACGGCGATGGGCGCAGTGATCCAGTTGCTCGCAAACATCGCCAGGAGGATGCTCAGGCCAACGGCGGCAGCGGCGGCCAGCGCGTAGCCGATGCCGATGAAGAGAAACGTCGGGCGGACGCTGAAGATGATGCGCTCGGCTTCGTCTGCGGCGCCGTCGTCGCCGCGTTTCGGACGCGTGGGGCTTTGCTGCGGCTCGCGCGTGCTCGCGAATTGTTCGGGTTGGCGCACGGCGGTCAATTCGTTGTCGAGCGAAGTGCGGACGCGCGCGGCATCCGGCGGAAGCGACGCGCCGCCGCGCGAGGCGACGCGCGTGGCTTCCGTGTCTGTGGCCGCGCCGCACGACGAGCAGAAACGCACGTTTGCCGGAATGTCCTCGCCGCAGTTCATACAGTACATAGTCTTCTCTCCTTCAATCGGTGCTCCCGACCGTGCGCACGCAGGTCAACAACTCTTCCGGGTCGTAAGGGAGTGCGACGAAACCGCGCGCGCCGAGACGGCGCGCCTCCTCGCGCACGCGTTCGCGCTCTGCCGCCGCGCCATCGTTCGAGAGCAGGAGCACGACGGGCAGCGGCAGGCGTTCGTGGTGCTGGCGGTGCAGGCGGCGCAGGGCTTCCAGCCCGTCTATGCCGTAAAGCGCGTCGTCTATGACGAGCAGGTCGGGGCGTTCGATGCGCAGCAAATTGATGGCTTGCAGCCCGTCGAAGGCGGCGCGCACTTCGTAGCCCGCGCTTCTCAGCAGCAGATTGATCTGCGCCATGCGCGCCGGGTCGGAGACGGTGAGCAGGAGACGGCGCGGCATGATCGCGCCACGCGCGCGGCGTTCGCGTTCGCGCGCAGCGGCGTCGGCGGCTTCTTGCGCGAGCGTGCCCTGACCTATCCCGCCCGCCCCGCCCGCCCCGCCCGCAGGCAGCACGGACGCGTCCATGTCCGTCTGCTTCGACTCGCGCACAGCGCGCGACGGCGAAAGATCAAAGCGCGCGTGTCGCTCCGTCGCAGCCTCCGGCGCGGGCGCGTTCGTGTCGCGCACGGCATACGATGGGGGAGGCGCTGCGGTGTTGGCGTTTATGCCGGACGCTCCCGCGCCTCCCGTCGGCAGTTGAACCGGGGCGGTTTCCGTCCGGTCACTTTCCCGCTGCGGCGGGCGAGAGGCGTGGAGCGCGGCTTCGGCCTGCTCGATCAAACTTTCGATCTCCGTGCCGTCTGAGGGAAACGCGGCGAGGCCGATGTCGAGCGCGCCGCCGCTGTTGTGGGCTGCTTCTTGCGTTGTCTGAAATTCGTCGCCGAGTCGGGCGAGGTCTGCGTGCGCCTCGGCGCGCGTCTTTCGCGGCAGGTAAGCGAGCAAGAGGGTCGGGCCGTAAAAGGCGATTGAGTCCGCGCGCCGCAGATTGAGTTTGAAAAATTCGTGGATGTCTGCGAGCGAGCGATTCTCGCGCGTGGCGCCGGGTGCGCGGGTGTCCTCTCGATGTGCGGCGGCGATGAGGGCGAGCGCGCCCGTCGAACCTTCTTCGATGTCTGTGCGGACGGCTTCGAGCAGTTGGAGGAAGTCGTCAATCTCGGCGCGGCGTTCGAGCACGGTGAACGAGGCGGCGCGGCGTCCGGCTTCGGCGCGCCAGAAAAGCGCGTCGAGTCGCGCACGGATTTCGGCGTTCGGCGTCGAGAGCGCGAAAAAATCGTCCGCGCCGAGTCGCAAAGCCTGTGCGCGCAAGGTCGCGTCCGCCTCGTTGAACAGCAGGACGAGCGGCAAAGCGGCGGTCTCGCGAACCGCACGCAGGCGTGCCGCAAACTCCAACTGCGCTTCGCCGCGCCCGCCCACCTCCGCTTCGACGAGCGCGACGTGCGGCGCAAATTCCGCGACGACTTGCACCGCCTGTTCGGCGCGCACGGCGCGCACTTCATAGCCCGCCCCGGAGAGGCGCGCGGGCAAATTTTCGCCCGCGTAACTGTATGCGACGACGAGCACGCGGCGCAGGCGCGCATCCCTGTGCTGGCGCGTGGCGGCGTTGGTCTGTGCGGCGTTCGACACGTTCGGGGAAAACTCCGGAGTCCTTGTATGCGTTTCGGGGAACCTTCACCCCGGCGCGCGTTTATCATACCTAAGAGCGTCGTTTAAGACCACACAGTCGTGCGGCAAAGCAGCCGGGCGCTCAAGCGTAGACGCGCAAAGAGCGGGCGTTAAGAAGTGCTTACGCCGCTTCGCCGTTCCCGATTGCCGCGCGACGTAAAACGAGAGCGGGGCGCGTGTGTAGGCCACACGCGCCCCGCTCACTCGCTACCGTTTCAACCTGTGCGCGTTTTACTGCGTGACGAGCATCAGCTTGCCGTCGGGCAGGCGGACGGCATAGACGTTTCGTTCGTAGAGTTGCGAGGCGGGCGTCACCGCGTCGGCGGCGCTCGCGATTACGTCCGGCGTCTTCGTCACAACGGTCGCGCGTCGCGCCGTCTGCGGGTCGCGCATCAGCGCGTAACGCTGCGAGATGCGCCGCACGTATTCCTGCGTCTCGCGGTAGGGAGGCACGCCCCTGTACTTGTCCACCGCGCCTTCGCCCGCGTTGTAACCGGCGAGCGCGAGGCCAACGTCGCCGCCGAAACGGTTCAGCAGCCAGCGCATGTAGCGCGTGCCCGCTTCGATGTTTTGCGACGGGTCGAAGATGTTGCGCACGCCGAAGCGCGCGGCGGTCGCAGGCATCAACTGCATCAGCCCGCGCGCGCCCTTGTAAGAAACGGCCATCTTCTTGAATGCCGACTCGCGGTGCATGATCGAATAGATGAGCACCGGGTCAACGCCGTGACGCGCGCTCGAATCCACGATGTAAGCATCGACTTTCGCATCGCCCGTCGTGAAGCCGTCGAGCGACGAACCGGCGTGCATCGCCATGCTGCCCGTCGGTCGCGCGTAGAGCGTCGGCTTGACGCGCACGTTCGCCCGCTCGAAAGCCGTCAGGGGACGCGCGCCGCGTTTAGCTTTGCTGTCAGAGGGCAACTCGGCGGGCGCAGGTTCGTTGACGATATGGACGCCGCCCGCGATGTCGAAATTATCGTGATGATAACGCGCGCCCGTCTGCGCCGATGCGAAAGTGGTGCAGGAGAAGAAGACTGCGACGACGAAAAGCGCGCAGGAGAGGGAAGGGAACTTTTTCATACCGCTTACCAGTCTGGAAATATCCGGGGAAACTCAAACCCGACGGGCGGACGCTTGCGAGATAGCCGTCGCCGTTTGCCTGACTTGAGATTGAGAATTTGAGAGGTTTGGACGAAAAACTCTCTCCCGGAGAGCTTTTCCTTTTGGGGCGCGTTTCGCTTCCCGCGAGAACGCTTTTCCAGAGTAACACACGCGCGGAAACGGCAGCAACAACAAAGTTTAAACTCGGCTTAAAGGCTGCAAATATATAGACTTACAGGGGTGTCAATCTCTCGAAAATATAAATCTCATGCGATGGCTGATAGCTATAAACGGAGAGAAGGCAAAAA
>DASQDV010000572.1:0-5296 GCA_035633995.1 Pyrinomonadaceae bacterium
CACGAGGGCCTAAACGCGCGCCATCTTGAACCGGAAGGGTTCGGCGTGCGCTTCGACCTGATCGTGATGGACGTGTCGTTCATCTCGGCGACGACAGTGCTGCCCGCGCTCGCCGGGCAGTTGAAGGCGGGCGGTCGCATCGTCACGCTCATCAAGCCGCAGTTTGAGGTGGGGCGCGGCGAAGTCGGCAAGGGCGGCATCGTGACGGACGCACGCGCGCACGCGCGCGTCGTTGAAGAAGTCAACCGGGCGGCGTTAGACTTGCGACTCGAAGTGCGCGGCGTGATCGATTCGCCGATTCAGGGCGCGGACGGCAACCGCGAATTTCTCGCGCTCTACGAAAGCGCGCCTCCGGCAAAAATTTTGACGGGCGAATTCGGGAAATGAAGAAACTTTCGGAGGCGGCGGCGCTCGCGCGTTTGCAACGCGAGAAAGCGGCCTACCAAAGCCACATCAAGGTCAACTACGAACCTGCGGCGCGAGCGTGCAGCGCGTGCCCGACGGCGGGCGCGTGCTGCACCGACGCGCATTTCGTCAACGTACACATCACGCGCCTCGAAGCCATCTCCATGCGCGAAACGCTCAGGCGCACGCCGCGCCTCGACGACGCGCAACGCCGCGCCGTCTATGCGCGCGCGCGCCTCGCGGTCGAACGCTACAACCTGCGCGCGTCCGCGACGGCGGGCGACACCTACGCGCAGACTTACTCGTGCCCGCTGTTTGCGCCGGGCGTCGGGTGTCTCGTGCACGCACGCGCCAAGCCCGCGCCCTGCATTCAACATGCCTGCTACGACAACTGGGAGGAGATGCCGCCCATTGCCTTGCAGTGGAGGGCGGAGCGGCGTGTGGAGTTGTTGAATGAGAAAACTTATGGCGCGGCATGGGCGTGGCTGCCGACGCCGCTCTGGCTGACGCTCGTTGACCCCGAAGGAGACGGCGCGGAACTCGCGCGCCTCACGAGGCTGTGGGGCGCGCGCCGCACGGCGGCTTTGAACAACGCGGCGCACCGCCTCTCGCAGCCGCGCCGCCGTAGCCTGCCCGTCGTCGCCGTGCGCTGAATCGCCGCGCGACTCGGTCTTCTCTCCTTACAGTTCCCCGGCTGACTTTAGGAGCAGCGATAAAGGTTCTCTCCCGCCGCCGGGCGATTCGGACACCATTCGTCTGAATACACGGCGTAATAATCCGGCGCGCGGGTGTCTTTAGCGGCCTCCGCAGTTAAAAATTTTTCTTCCGGCGATTCCTGTTAACGCTTGGCCTGCCTCCGGCGTCTTACCAACCGAACGCGCAAACGCTCTTAAAGTGTTCGAGTTGAAAGCGCCGAACGAGGTTTTTTCACGAATGTACGAAGTAGAGGCGACAGGCGGCATGCTCCAAGTGATCGGAACGAATATGTCCGCTGAAGCCTCCGCCCCCCAGGTTGAAGTTTCCGTTGACGCCGCGCTCGTCGCGGCGGTGCGCGCGGGCGACCGCGACGCCTTCGGGCGGCTCTACGACTCCTACTCGCGCATGGTGCACGGCATACTTCTGGCGCGCGTGCCTTACGGCGAAGTGGACGATCTCGTGCAGGACGTGTTTCTGGTCGCCTTGAGAAAGATCGAATCTTTACGCGATGCCAACGCCTTCGGCCCCTGGCTCGCCATGATCACGCGCAACCGCGCGATGGACTTTCACCGGCGCACGCGCGACACGGCGGAACTCTCCGACGACATCGCGACCGCGAACGTGACCGCGCCGGAAGCCGAGGCGACCGAAGTGTTGAATTTGATTCGCCTGTTGCCGGAAGCCTATCGCGAGCCTTTGATCCTGCGTTTCGTCGAAGGCATGACGGGGCCGGAGATCGCAGAGCGCACGGGACTCGCGCCCGCCTCTGTCCGGGTCAACATACATCGCGGGATGAAACTGCTGCGCGAACGTTTGGGCGGGACGAAGTACGAGAGGGAGCATTAAGTTATGAGCGACTATTTATGGGACAAGACGGGCGAGCCGGAAGAAGACGTGGAGCAACTTGAAAACCTGCTCGGCACGCTCCGCTACCAACCGCGCCCGCTGGAGATTCCTGAGAGCGCCATGCCGACCGCCGCGCGCCCGACGACGACGAGGATGACGACCATCTTTTCGCGCCCGCGCTTAGCCATCGCCGCCTCGCTCCTCGTCGCCTTGCTCGCGGGCACGTGGTTGATAACTCGTCAGGACGGGTCGAAGACGGACAGGCTCGCGCAGGTTGAACAGGAAACTACGACGGGCGAGAGCAGGCAGGACGAGACGGCAGTTGTCCCGCAGGGCGAGCCGCGCAATAACGATCCGGTCGGCAGCGCGGTCGAACCGAGGCCGCAGGAAAACAGATTGGGTGTCGTTGCAACAGCAACGCCCAAGCCGCATCAGGCTCGCCGCGCGCCGCGTCAGTTCGTGGCGAAACGGCAGAAGCTACAGCCGCAGAGAGAAGAGAACACGCCCGCACCGCGAGTGGAACTCGCCGCAAACGGCACGATGCGCTGGCAGGCGGAGCAGCCTTTGACGCCGCAGCAGCGCGAGGCAACCGAGCAGTTGATGCTGGCTCTGAGGCTGGCGAGCGCGAAGTTCAACTACGCGCAACGCGAGATGCAGGAGATCGGCCGCGCCGGAAAATAGAGCGACGTTTGGAAATCATTTGTGCAGTTGGAACGGAGTAATTATGAACACGAAACTTAATTCATGGTTGAAGATGTTGAGTCTCGCCGTCGCGCTCGTCGCGGCGGGCGCGACGGGCGCGAGCGCGCAGCAGACGCAGTATGCGGCCAAGCTGCAACTCGACAACGAAGAGTCGCTCGCGCAGCGTGCGAACGAACTCATCGACGTGAACCTCGACGAGAATCTGCTGCGGATCATTCCGAAGAAGATCATCGTCACCTCCGACGAGGGCGAGAAGACGGACATCGGCCAGATCGTCGGCGGGCTGAAAGGCGTCTACGTGCGAAGCTACGGCTTCACCAATGAGGGCGAATACTCGGAGGCCAACCTCTCGCGCGTGAGAGCGCAACTGCGCGCGCCCGGCTGGGCGCGGCTCGTCAACATCATCAAGAAGAAGGCCGACGAGAACGTTCACCTCGAAGTCTATATGATGACTTCCACCGGGAGCATTGACGGCATCGCCATCCTCGCGCTCGAACCGAAGCGGCTCACGCTCGTCAACATCGTCGGCAACATCAATCTCGAAAAGCTGAGCCAACTCGAAGGCCAGTTCGGCATCCCCGAAATCGGCATCGGCAGCGGCAGCGGCAGCGGCGACAACAAAGACAACAAGACCACCAAGAAACCGTAGGGGAGGGACATCAGGATGCGCCGCACACTCATCACCCTACTGTTCATCGCGTCGCTCACGCCCGCCGCCGTTGGAGCAACATCTACGACGACGACGGCGGCGAAAGAGGCCGAGTATCACGCGGTCGTCAAGCTCATCGAGTCGCACTACCGGGTCAAGCATCGCGGTATTCCCTTCGTCGCCAATCTGGGCGTGAAGACGGCAAAGGTCGTCTCGAAGAGCGCGCGGCGCGTCCTGCGCTTCGGCGACTTCAAACTGGCGATCTTCGAGGATCAGGATTTTTCGGGACGCGACGCGAGCACGGACATTCGCACGCGCCTGCGGCAGACGCTCGAACCCGGCTGGCACCCGCTCGTCGCCGTGCGTCTGGAAGATGAAGGGCAGACTTTCACTTACACGAAGGCGGACGGCGACAAGTTCAAAGTCCTCATCGTCGTCATCGGGCAGCGCGACGCCACCGTCCTGCAAGTCAATCTCAACCCGGAGGAGTTCGCGAAACTGCTCTTGAACCCCGAACAGCAGAGCCGCGAGTTGACGAACGAGGCGACGAGCGTTGAGCAGGAATAAATTTTAGATTCGCAATCGAGCATCTCCCGAATTACTCAACTCGAAAGCGCACGCGCACCGCCGGTTATTTCAAATCCCAACCACCCGGCGATTCTCAGACGGAGTTTCCAAAATTATGAGAAGCAAAAACTTTTTCTCACGCATCATCATAAACGCCACATCTTTCACCCTCTCGCTGCTGCTCGTGTGCGGCGGCGCGTCGTTCGCCGCAGCGCAGGAGAAGGCGTCGCCGGAACAGGACGAGGTCGTGAAAGTCAGGACGCGCGTGGTCTTCCTCGATGCGCTCGTGACGGACAAGAAGACGAAGTCGTTCGCCGCCGGTCTCGCGCCGGAGAACTTTGAAGTGCTCGCCGACGGCCAGCCGCGCCCCGTCTCCTACTTCACGCGCGAAGGCGACCGGAATCGTCGCCCGCTCGCGCTCGCGCTCGTCTTCGACCTCGAACGGCTCGGCGCGGGTCGCTACATGCGCCGCACCGAAATCCTCGAAGCGATGGCGGCGGAACTCTCGAAACTTCCTGCGGAAGACGAAGTGGCCGTCGTCGCGCTCGACCCGAACGGCGTCAAAGACCGGCGCGAATGGCTGACGCCTTTCACGCGCAACCGCGCGCAGACCGCATCCGCGATGGCTATCGTCCCGACGCTCGTTGGCGAGGGCGCAGGCGGCGACGTTGGCGGCGGCGATGACGATTCGGAGGACAGTGCGCAAGCGCCGGATGGGAAGACACCCGAGAGCGCCGAAGGCGCTGCGAAAGAGACCGAGCAGGACGCGAAGGAAAGAGAGAAACAGCGAGAGAAAGAGAGAGAGAAGGGCATCACGATCTCCATCGGGACGGGCAGCGGCGTGCGTGTCGAAACGCCGCACGACGAGCAGGACAAGATCGTGGACGAAGAGGACGAGGAAGTAGAAATCGATTACATCAAGGACAAGAAGGGCAACACCGTCAAGCGCATCGTCAAACCCGACGGCGCGATGATTATCGAGCGCACGAACAAGGACGGCACGACGACGGGCGAGTATCAGGAGCCGTTCGATCTCGCGTCGGCGGCGGTCGAGATCACGAAGCGCGTCGCCGAGGAGCGTCCGAACTCGCAGCCCGCCATCGTCTACATCACAGACGGCATCGCGCCCGTTTTCTACACGCAGCGCGACTACGTCGAGTCGAAGCTCCTGAAGTCTAATGTCATCTTCAGCGCGCTGGTGACGGACATGAAGACGGGCTTCAAGTTCGCGATGCCGATCTTGAAGCCGCTCGGCAATCTCGCGGGCATCAGTATTTCGGGGAGCGCGCAATATCTGGCGAAAGCGACGGGCGGCGAATCGGTGCGCGTGCGTCGCCCCGCCGACTACGCCAACGGCCTCAGCAAAATCGTCGGCAACCTCAACGCGCGCTACAGCCTCGGCTTCACGCTCGCCGAGACGGAAATTGACGA
>DASQDV010000573.1:0-5567 GCA_035633995.1 Pyrinomonadaceae bacterium
GAGCCGCCGTATCCGGTGGTGCTGGCGGCGAATGCGGAGCGGCGCGAGCAGGCGCTGGCGGGTTGGGCGGCAGTGGCGCGCGATCAGAATTTGAGTAACGAGCCGCCGCCGCAGTTGCAGCCCGTGACGGCGACGATCAGCGCGTTGCCTGCGACGGATGCGCCCGTGCGTTTGCCGCTCGTGGAGATCAGGGACGAGGCCGGGCAGATCAGGGAGGAGTCGCGCGAGGAGTCGCGGCGCGAATCGTTGCGCCGTTTCATCACGAGCGCGTCGGCGCTGCTCGGAGTCGCGCCGCAGAACCTTTCGCTCGTCGAGCGCAAGGACGAAACAGACGGCACGCGACGTGCGCGTTATCAACAAAATCCGTTTCCTTACCCTCTACGCGCGGGCTTCGGCGTTCTGGAGATCGCTTTCACGGACGACCGGCGCGTGTTGTCGCTCTCATCCACCGCCATCCCCGACACGGAGCGACTCGCACGCGCGCTCGCGCTCGTGCGCCCGCAGCAGTTGACGGCTGATCAGGCCATCGAGCGCGTGCGTGGCCGCGCTTTCACGTACCCCGGCATCAGTTCTCAACTGACTTACACCGTCGCGCCCGACGACCCCATTGTGCCGCGCGAACTCGTCGTCTATCCCGTCCGCCCCGCAGGCGACGCGGCGGGCGCGCTCGAACTGCGCGTCGCGTGGGAAATGGCGGTCGGCAAAGGCGAAGCGCCCTTCCTCGTCTATCTCGACGCGCTGAAAGGCGAGATCATCGCGGCTCAGACGCAGGCCGTGCAATCCGAAGACAGGCGGGCTGAAATCAAGCCGTGATCGCGTCGGCCAGCGCCGGGCTGCGCTCGGACGCTTCACGTTTTCGCTTGACCGGACGAGGCTCGCGGCGGCATCCTAGAGGTTAACGGAAGTTTATTTAGAACCATGAAATTTCAGCTTTCAAAAATTTTAACAACGGAGCGTGTTTTTGCATGCAGCACTTCGATCCGACCAATAATATTTCCTGGCAGTTAGGCTATCGGGGCAGAGTCGCGGTTTTCATCGACGGAAACAACCTTTTTCACGCAGCGCGGTTTCACAACATAGACATTGATTACAACAAACTCCTGCGCGTGCTCTTAGGCGACGGGCGGCTGCTGCGCGCCTTCTTCTACACGGGCGTTGACGTGGGCGCGGAACGCCAGCAGGGCTTCCTGCTCTGGATGCGCCGCAACGGTTTCCGCGTCATCCACAAAGAACTCAAGACCTTTTACGACGGCACGCGCAAGGCCAACCTCGACGTTGAGATCGCCGTCGATATGCTCTCGCTCGCCGGGCGCTACGACACGGCCGTGCTCGTCTCCGGCGACGAGGATTTCGTCTACGCCGTGAACGCCGTCGCCTACAAGGGCTGCCGCGTAGAGGTAGCGGGCTTCCGCTCGAACAGCGCGCCGAAGTTGATCGACGTGGCCGACTACTTCATAGACCTCGGCGAGATTGCCGACAAGGTGCGCAAAGAGCACTCGCATGGGCCGCGCTATTACGAGCACCACCCGCACGAGGATTCGCACACGCACTCTTTCCTCCCCGCCACAGAGGACGCGCCGCTCCCCGAAGTGCCGCACGAGCAACTCGCGCCGCAGGCGGCAACCGTCACGACCGCCCTCGCCGAAATAGACATCACCGAAGACACCGAGCACTTCAACGCACACTCGGAGTTCATACGCATCACCGACGACCATTAAGGCAGAGGTCGGAGGTTAGAGGTTAGAGGTCAGTTTTAACTGATCTCTTCTAACCTCTGACCTCCGACCTCTGACCTCTGCTCTTATGAAACTCTTCACTCTCTCGGAAGCTAACGCGTTGTTGCCGACCGTGCGGCGCATCGCTGCGGCCATCTCGCGCGCGCACGAGACGGTCAAGTCTTTGCAGGAAGAGGCGCGGGGGGCGGCCGAGAGGGCGGACGCGGGCGGCGGCTTCATGCCCGAAGGAACGCGCTACGTGAAGGCTCTGATGAATCTGTCCGAGCGCACGGGCGAATTGGAGACGTTCGGCGTGCAACTCAAAGATTACGAGCGGGGACTTCTGGACTTCCCCTCGATGCGCGAGGGGCGCGTCGTCCTGCTCTGCTGGCAACTCGGCGAAGGCGACCGCATCGAGTGGTGGCACGACCTCGAAACCGGATTCGCCGGGCGACAACCGATCTAAGACACAGGGAACAGGAAAAGGGAGAGACGCGTCTAAAAGTTTGGCATCTTGCCGTGTAGTGAGGTTGAATGAGGCATGGAATTTCCGTTCGTCAAAGATAGATCGCAAATTCTACGCTTCGTGGCGAATCCTAAATTCATCCTGACCGCTCTGGCTCTCCTGAATGCGCTCGCCGTTCCACAAAGAGCTGCCGGACTGTGTTTCTACAACTGGCGAGATGACTTCTATCTGGCGCTTACAATTCTGGTTGCGTCGCTCGCCTTGTGGCCTGCTACGTGGTGGGGTTATAGCGGCGCGCTCATCGTAAGCGGCACGCTCCTTTACGATTTCAGTTACGTTTTATTGAAGGTCTTAGGCTTCGTCGCGATAAAACCCTCCGACCCGGAAGGCTACCCGACGCCCGAAATCTGGTTGAATATAATGCGGCAGCACCCTGAAGAATTGTTACAGGTGGCTCTGGCAGCCGCAACCTTTAGTTGCGCGGCAATATATTTGTTCAGGTACAACTTCTCGAAGCGTCGTCTATTTGCGTAGCCGCTCCCGACGTCAAAGGTTCGCTTGATTCTACGTTTTTAGCTTAACCTTTTCCCCTTCCCCTGTACCCTTTGCCCTGCCTTTCCCTTCCTTCCGCTCCCCTATCTTGTGGCTTCCCGCCGCCCAACTACATTGATTTGTGTATTTTCTGATTGACGACTTAAAGTAAACTCTGATAGCATCCGCCGCGACTCCGCAAAGGGCTTGGGTTTACCGGCTTCGCCCGTCATCCCAAAGATTTCATTTTTAAGATTTCCACAGGGGAGGCTCTCAGTCTATGCAGTGTGTCGTGTGCGGCGGCTCCTACTCCGGTTCGCTGGAGAATTGCC
Organism: Pyrinomonadaceae bacterium; assembly: GCA_035633995.1. Classification (GTDB taxonomy): domain Bacteria; phylum Acidobacteriota; class Blastocatellia; order Pyrinomonadales; family Pyrinomonadaceae; genus JAIVJZ01. Next base: position 3,045 of record DASQDV010000573.1, read on the forward strand.
CGCATTGCCCGCCGACGAACGCCGCAGCAGCAGCAGCAGCCGACGCTTCCCCATCTCCCGAAGAAAAATCTATGCCAACTGTGCCCGGTCAGGAACGTAAAACCAAAACCTCACACAAAGCGTCGGGCGACGTTAAAACGGCGACGACGGCAACGGCGAGCGCCACTTCGACGCTCATAGAATTTCCCGGCGTGCCGCCCAAGCCGCAGTGGCGCAAGGAACTGAGCGAGCGCGTGCGCGAGATTCAGCAACGGCGTGCGCTCGAAGCCGCGCGCGAGATGGAAGCGTCCGCGCCGCCGCAAAACGATTATGCCCTGACCGGCGCAATCGTTGATGCGACCTCTGAGAGCGCAGACACAACCGCGCCGCCGCTCGGACTCGTCCCCCCGCCGCCCGAAGCGCCGCAGCCGAACCCGCTCGTCGTCGCCGCGCTCAAACGCATCGAGCGTGCGCGACAGTCGAATCCGTCTCCGCCGATGTCTCGCTCCTCGCGTGGTGGCGGCGGCGCGGCTGCCGCAGCGGTGGCTCACGTCGTCGAAGAGGATTATCAGGCCGCGCCCGAAACCGCGCTCGTTCACGGTCATGTCGTCTCGCCCGCGACTCTTGCGCAGGCCGAAGAAGCGGCGGCAGTTGAACGCGTCGAGAAACCGGCCGAGGCCGTGCGCCCCGCGCCGCCGCTCGCCATCGTCCCGCCCGCCGCGCCGCCGACGAAGACGCCGGAAGAAAACGCCGCGCCGCAGACGAAAACGCGCCGGCACATTCCCGTCGTGGCCGACGAGGGTGCGCTCTCTCAGCTCGAAGCGCGTATGCACGCCGCCGTCATCGCGAACCACTCGGTTGTGGCGACGGCGGAGAGCGCCGTGGCAATTGATGATCGCGCGCCGGTCGCAAAGCGCATCGCGGGCGGACTGATCGACCTCGTCGTCGTGGCTTTCGCCGCGACGCCCTTTGCGGCCATCATCGAACTGACCAACGGCAACTGGTCGGACGTGCGCGTCGCCGCTTCGATGGGCGGCATCGTCGTCGTCCTGATGTTTCTCTACCTGATGGCGGCCACCGCGCTCGCGGGGCGCACGTGGGGCATGTCGCTCGTCTCCCTGCGGACGGTTGACGCCGCGACGGGCATGTCGCCGACCACCGGCCAGTGCGTCCGCCGCGCCTTGGGCTACATGCTCTCGCTCGCCACGCTCGGACTCGGCCTGCTCTACGCGCTCTTTGACGCCGAAGGCCGCGCCGCGCACGATCACCTCTCCGGCACCATCGTCATCGTCGACTGACATTCGTTTTACCAAGGCAAAGAGGCTCTGCGTAGCATTACCACGCAGAGCCTCTTTGTTTGTGTTTTGTCCGTTGCCTGTCGTTGGTTGCCAGTTGTTCGCCGTTCGCAGTCAGTGGTCAGCGGTTAGTCGCCTGTGCTTAACTTCTCCGGACGAGCTTTAACGAACGCAAGATGAACAACTGACAACTGACAACTGACGACGGACTACTGACCGCTCCCAATGAACGACCAACTAATCGCCGACATCGTCGCCGAACTCGCGCCCGTGCTCGAAGGGCGCATGATGGGCAAGGTGTGGCAACTGTCGCGCGTCGCGCTCGCGTTCGATCTTCGTCTGAGCGACGGGCGCTACCTGTTCGTCTCGGTCGAACCCGCCGCGCCGCGTCTCTACACGATTGCGCGCAGCGTGCGCGAACTCGAAAAACAATCTCTGCCGCCGTCGAATTTCGTGCTCGCTCTGCGCAAACATCTCGGCGGCGCGCGCCTGCTCGAAGTGAAAAAGGATGAGGGCGAGCGCGTCGTGCGCTTCAGCTTCGCCTCTTATGATGCGCTCGGCGACGCGCGCGACTTCACGCTCGTCGCGCAACTCACGGGACGCGCCGCAAATTTGCTCTTGCTCGATGCGGCGGGACGCATCCTCGATGCCCTGCGCACGCCGCGCGGCGAAGGACAAGAGATTGCGGACATCTATCAACCGCCCCCGCGCGCCGAAGGCGTGCAAACGATACGGAAGCCGCCGCCCTTCGCGCAGGGCGCACACGCTTCCCTCTCCGCCGCCGCCGACGCCTACTACCGCGAACTCGAATCGAACAGGGCTTTCGACGCGCGCGCCGCCGCGCACCGCACGCGCCTGCGCACGCTCGTCGAGCGGCAAAAGAAACTCCGTCGCAATCTCGAACGGGATTTAGAATCGCACGGCGACGCGGACGCTCATAAACGCATCGGCGACCTGCTGCTCGCCAACATCGCCAACGCCGAACGGAGCGGCTCGCGCGTGCGCGTGGTTGATTATTTTGCCGAAGACGCGCCCCTCATCGAACTCGAAATTGACGAACACGCCAGTCTCCAGGAAGAGGCCGCGCGCCGCTTCGCGCGCTACACGAAGGCCAAACGCGCCGCGCAGGAGACGACGGCGCGCCTCGCCGAGTTGAACGCCGAACTCGCCGCGCTCGAAAGACGCCAGCGCGAACTCGAAGCGATTGTCGTCGCGCGCGACGCGCCTGCACTCGAATCGTTCGACGAAG
>DASQDV010000574.1:0-2641 GCA_035633995.1 Pyrinomonadaceae bacterium
TTCCCGCGCCTCATCTCCGACACGCAGTTCGGCGCAAACACCGGAGATGTCGTCTACGTCGCCACACCCGGCGCGACCGTGCAGAACGCGACGCAACTCGGGCCGACGGGTCAGGTCAGACGCCTCGGCGCAATCGGGCAGGTCTCAATCGCGGGTTTCAGCCCGCTCGGCGTTGACGTGTTCAACTTCCCGCAGCGCCGCGTCAACAATACGTATCAAGTCGCAGACGAACTGACGATGCGCGCGAACGGCCACAGCCTTGTCTTCGGCACGGACATCCGCCGCTCGGAACTCAACTCGGAACTCCCGCGCAACTCGCGCCCGCTCGTCACCTTTGCGGGCGCGCCCGAACTCGCCTTCGACGACGAGGCCGAAACCTTCGCCTTCACAGGCCGCTTCATCCGCCCCGAAACGCTCGCCGCCGCGAGCGCGCCGAGCGGCTTCTTCCAGACGCTCGCGCTCGAAGGCGAGTCGGCCATCGGCCTGCGCTTTTATCAACTCAACTTCTACGCGCAGGACACGTGGCGCGTGCGCCCCTCGCTCTCTCTGTCCTACGGCCTGCGCTACGAATACAACACGTCGCCGCGCGAAGTGAACCGGCGTATCGAAAGCACCTTCAACGACCCGGCGCTCGATTTCGTGCCCGGACTCAAACAGTTCATCGGCAACCGCACGAGCATCTTCGACCCCGACCGCAACAACTTCGCGCCGCGCATCAGTGTCGCCTACGCGCCGAACCTCTTCGGGCGCGAACGCGGCCTGACCGTCATCCGCGCCGGTTACGGCCTCTTCTACGATCAGATTCTCGGCGCGGTCGTCAGCCAGTCCAGAAACGTCTATCCCTCTTATCTGACGGTCAACTTCGCGGGCGGCTTGAACAATCTCAGCTTCATCGAAGGCAGCCGCCCGGGGTCGAACAGTTGCCCGCCTAACCTTTTCACGCGCTGCCCGTTCAGCTTCATCAATCCGAGCAACCCGCTGCCCAACCTCTCGACGGGCGAGGGCGGCACGCGCCTCGTGCAACCGGGCACGCTCAACAACCTCAACCCCGCGCTCACGTTTGCAGAGAGCATCAACTTGATCAACGCCATCGTGCGCGGCGGCGGCGGCATCCCGCCCGTCAGCGGCTTCGGCGCGACCCTTCCGGCGCAGCAACTCGATACGCCGATGGCGCACCATTTCAACCTCACGGTCGATCAACAACTCGGCACGAATTTGACGCTCGGCATCTCTTACGTCGGCACGCGCGGCAGCAAACTCCTGCGCTTCAATACGCCGAACCTCGGCCCGAACGCTTACGTCGTGCCCATCGCGTTTACGTTCCTGCAACCGTCGGGCGGCACGACCGTCCCCTTCGCGCCTGACTTCTTCGGCCTCACGCTCTCGCCCGGCGTGCGTCTCTCTTCGACCGCAGACATCACGGGCGGGCGGCCTGTCCCTACGGCGGGCACAATCTATCGCTTCGAGACGACCGCCGAATCGCGCTACCACGCCTTGCAGTTGCAGGCGCGCGGGCGCTTCCGTCGCGGCCTACAGTTTCAGGCATCCTACACTTTCGCGCGCGCGGAAGATGACGTGTCGGATGTGTTCGACCTGGCGGGCGCATCGTCGCTCCCGCAAAACAGTCTCAACCTCGAAGCCGAGCGCGGCCCCGCCAACTTCGACGTGCGCCACCGCTTCGCCTACAACTTCATCTACGACTTTTCGCGCGCGCGCGAAGGCCGAAGCCGCGCCCTGCGCTTCCTACTCGACGGCCTTCAACTCGCAGGCACAGGTCAACTGCAATCCGGCCAACCCTTCACCGTCAACTCCGTCTTCGACGTGAACCTCGACGGCAACCTGACGGATCGTTTGAACACGACGGCAGGGCTTGAGCGCACCGGCGACCGGCAACAACCGCTCCGCCTGAGCGCCGACCCGACGACTCTTCTCGCGCCCATCGGTCAAGACGGTTCGGTCGGGCGCAACACCTTCCGCGCGGGCAACCTCATCGAACTCGATCTCGCGCTGATTAAAAATTTCAAACTCGGCGAGACGCAATCAATCGTCCTGCGCATGGACGCCTTCAACTTCATCAACCGCGCCAACTACGGCATCCCCGTACGCTTCCTCGAAGCACCGGCCTTCGGCCAAGCAGTCAACACCGTCACCCCGCCGCGCCGCATCCAGTTCGCGCTCAAATACAACTTCTGATATGCGCCTGCGCGCTTGCATGAAATGAAAAGGCTCACCCCGACGGGGTGAGCCTTTCGCTTTGCGAAGAGACATGCTTATCAGTCCGTACAATTTATCACTGTAGCTCAGCGTCCTTTGGATGATGCTTCGTCAACTACAACTCTCTCGCGATCCTTGATCTTGTCAGCGCCGAGGGGCTTCAATCGTTTAATCTCATACGCCCCCTGCTCCCTTGCCATCAAGACAAGCCGCCCGCGCTGTTTCAATAACCCCTGTGCAATTTCAACTCTGATGTAATACTCCTCGCCGCTCTTCAATTCCATCTCAATGCCTGACTGTTTATCATTTGAGCGAAAGGTGTACGTGCCGGGACTCAACACAACTTTGAAATAACGACCGTTATCCATACGAGCGAGTTGCACTTCGTTGCAATAGACGGACGGTTCGACCGTATAACCGGCAAACT
>DASQDV010000575.1:0-9123 GCA_035633995.1 Pyrinomonadaceae bacterium
CGCAGCCCATGATGACGTCTTCGACCTCGTTCAAGGCCACGCCCTCGGCGCGCTTCAACGCTTCCTGGATCACGGTCGCGCCCATCTCATCCGGCCGCGTGTCGCGCAAAGTCCCCTTCGGCGCTTTCCCCACCGCCGTCCTTACCGCCGATACGATAACTGCGTCTCTCATAATTCGTCCTTCCGCTAAAACTTCCTCAAACTAAAACTCGCGCAGGCCGCCGCGCGCGAGCTACGGTTTTTCAATCGCCACTTCGACTTCTTCGACCGGCAGCAACGCGCGCAAGTCCTGCGGCTTAATGGAAACTAAAAAGCCGCGCTTGCCGCCGTTGATGTAAATCTTCGGCAACTCGAAGATCGTGCGCTCGACGTAGACGGGCAGGCGCGCACGCGTCCCCATCGGACTCGTCCCGCCGACCATGTAACCCGTGTGCCGTTGCGCCGTCTGCGGGTCGCACGGCTGCACGCTCTTAACTCCAATCGCGCGCGCCAGGTTCTTCGTCGAGACTTCACGGTCGCCGTGCATCAACACGACGAGCGCTTTGCGCCCTTCCGTCTCCATCACCAGCGTCTTCACAATCGCGTGCTCGTCAACGCCGAGCGCGTCGGCGGAGTGCCGCGTCCCGCCGCGCTCCTCGTAGGTGTACAGGTGCGGCTCGAATTCAACCTTCTTCTCGCGCAGCAACCTGACTGCGGGCGTGACGGGATAATCCATAACAGTTTCAAGTTTCAGGCTTCAGGTTCCAAGTTTCAAGTTTAAGACCAGAGAAGTTCAGTCCTGAAACTTGAAACCTGAAGCCTGAAACTAATTCCTGAGTGGCTTTCCGGTCTTGAGCATCGCCGCCATGCGCTCCTGCGTTTTGCGCTGGCCGCACAGGGACAGGAAAGCCTCTCGTTCGAGATCGAGCAGGTATTGTTCGCTCACGCGGGTCGGGTGATTGAGATCGCCGCCCGTCAGAATGCGCGCGAGGCGTTCGCCGATCTGCGCGTCGTAGTCGGAGATGAAGCCGCCGCGTTTCATCTGGTGTATGCCGAGTTTCAAAGTGGCAAGCGCGGAGTTTCCGAGCGCGAGTATGTCCGTGCGCTGCTGCGGCTCCGTGTAGCCGCCCTTCGCTAACGCGAGCACGTCCTGTTTCGCGTCTGCGATCAGGCGATCCTGATTCATCGAGACGGAATCCTCGTCGCGCAGGAATCCCAACTGCCACGCCTCGTCGGCAGAGGTCGCGACCTTCGCCAGCGCAATCGTCTCGAACGCGCGTTTGACGAACGGGAACGGATCGGCGTCGTCCATGCCGCGAGGAATCGAATCGAGCGCGCGCAGGAGCATCTCCTTCGTCCCGCCGCCCGCCGGAATCACGCCGACGCCGACTTCGACGAGGCCGATATAAAGTTCAGCCGCCGCGCGTATGCGGTCGCCGTGAATCGTCACCTCGCAGCCGCCGCCGGGCACGAGTCCGAACGGCGCGGTGACGACCGGCTTCGGCGAATAACGCAAGCTCATCGTCGCACGCTGAAACTCGCGCACCATGAGGTCTATGTCTTCCCAGTTCTCCTCCTGCGCTTCCAGCAGGATCAGCATCAGGTTCGCCCCGACCGAAAAATACTGCGCCTGATTGCCGACCACCAACCCGACGAAATTCTTTTCCACTTCTACGAGCGACTGCTTGATCATCTGGATCGTGTCGCCGCCGATGGCGTTCATCTTCGAGTGGAATTCGAGACACGCCACGCCGTCGCCGATGTCTATCAAAGACGCGCCCGCGTTGCGTTTGACCACGCCCGTGCGATCCTTGACGGACTTCAGGAGCAGCACGCCCGCCTGCTCGTTCACCGGCTGGTAAGCGAGTTTGTCGAAATCGAAATAAAAACGCTCTCCGTTTTCGGACTTATAAAAACTCCGCGCGCCCGCCGCGAGCATCCGCTCGACATTCGCAGGCACGCTCGCGCCTTCCTCACGCATGCGCGCCACAGACTTCTCGACGCCGATGGCGTCCCACGTCTCGAACGCGCCCAACTCCCAGTTGAAGCCCCAGCGCATCGCTCGATCCACGTCCACCACGTTGTTCGCGATCTCGGGGATGCGGTTCGCCGCATAGCGGAGCGTCCGCGACATGGTCTTCCACAAAAACGCACCGACGCGATCCTTCGACCACACCAGAGACTTGATCCGCTCGCCCACATCTTCGACGTTTTTCGCCATCTCCAGCGCGGGCAGTTTCACTTTCTGCGCGGGGCGGTATTCGAGCGAGGCGTGGTCGAGCGTCCAGATTTCCTGCTTCTCGCCTTCGCCCTTCTGCTTGCGGTAAAAGCCGCCTTTCGTCTTGTTGCCGAGGATGCCGCGCCCGATCATGCTTTGCAAAAACTCCGGCGCGACGAACACCTCGCGCTCCTCGTCTTCGGGCACGGCCTCGTAGAGATTGCGCGCGACGTGCGCGAACACGTCGAGGCCGACGATGTCGAACGTGCGGAAGGTCGCGGACTTCGGGCGACCGACGGCCTGCCCCGTCATCTTGTCAACCTCTTCAATGGTGTAGCCGTCTTCGAGCATCGTCTTGATCGAGACGAGCGCGCCGTATGTGCCGATGCGGTTGGCGATGAAGTTCGGGCGATCCTTTGCGATGACGACGCCCTTGCCGAGTCGCCGGTCGAGGAAGCCGAAGACGGAGCAGGCAACTTCCGGCCGCGTCCATTCGGTCGGAATGAGTTCGCAGAGGTGCAGGTAGCGCGGCGGGTTGAAGAAGTGTATGCCGAGGAAATGCGCGCGGAAGTCTTCCGAGAAACCTTCGGCGATGGCGCGGACCGGGATGCCGCTCGTGTTCGACGCGATGATCGAACCCGCGCGCCTGTTCGCATCAACCTGCTCGTAGAGCCGCCGCTTGATCTCCAGATTCTCGACGACGGCTTCGATGACGAGGTCGCAATCTTTCAGACGCGCCATGTCGTCCGCAAAATTTCCGACCGAGACGAGCGCCGCGCGGTCGGCGGAAAAAAATGCGGCGGGCTTGGCTTTTTTCGCGGCGTCGAATCCGCCCTGCGCGATGCGATTGCGCACGGCGGGCGCATCGAGCGCCAAGCCTTTGGCCTGTTCATCCGGCGCGAGTTCGCGCGGCGCGATGTCGAGCAACAGGACGGGGATTCCGGCGTTTGCCAGGTGCGCCGCGATCTGCGCACCCATCGTGCCCGCGCCCAAGACCGCCGCCTTTTCGATTCGCAACATAACAGAAGAGCCTTTCCGTGAAGCATCACTCCGAGAGGGCACACATCATACTGAATGAGTATTCATTCAGCAAGTGCAAATTTCACCGCGCCATCGGAGGGTCTGGTTCGGCAGGCGCGGCTACGCCTATAAAGACTCCAATCCGTAACCGGCAAAGTCGCGCGGGGTTTCACACGCCCCGCCTGCCCGAAAGGAACAAATTTTCACGTAAGGGTCAACATAGCACTATTCCTCCGTTGCTTGACCAGCGCCACGCTCTGCCGCGATCATGGGTGGCGTGAAAACGTTCAAGAAGAGATCGCTGATCATCATCGCGCTGGCGTTGCTCACCTGCCTCATCTGGCTCGTCTGGCTCGTATCGCGACCGGGCGAACCGGACGCCGCGAGCGTCCCGAACACGTCCCAGGGCACATCGTTCGAGGCGCGTGTCGAGAAGCCTCGCCTCGCCCGGTTCCTCGGCGGGATACTCCCGACCAAACTTGAGGCGAAGCTATTTGGGGGCGGCGAGTTGCGGTTCGACCATGCGAGTCGCGGCGCAAAGATCGGCAGCGTCAGGCACGACCGACTCGAACTCGGCGCCGAGGGCTGGGAACTCTTGATCGAGACCGACGGCGAAGGGCGAATCTCTCGGGGGACGCATCTCGTGTTCCCGATTGAGATTGCGGAGGTGCAGCGAACGCTGCGCTGCCGACCGGCGGATCGTGCAACCGGCTATCTGCACGCCGCCACGCGTGCAGGCTCCGACGTGCTCGACGGCCGCTTCCTCGTCGAACTCGCCCACTGCGTGAATGCCGAGACGGGGAAGATCATAGATACGGAAGCAGGGGGTAATCCGGGCGATGCGTGGCCGTCATCACCGCTCACCCTGCGCGGCAGCTTCGCGGGACTGGCACACGTCCGCCGCTAGAACTCAAGGGAGATTGCCCGACGCCCGGCATTACCCAACGCGCACGCAACGTATCAGGCGCTGCGTCTTGCGGATGAGACCGATGCTGTTTCGCGGTCGGGGGCATGCGTTTGCCGGGCGGCGCTGTGCCAGCAGCACGATCTGCGCTTACTGGAATCGAACGACATTATTGTTGATGGGCATTTCCAGAATACGCCGCTGCGTCTGCCCGTTCAGATCGAAAGAATCAAAGACGAATGGGAGTCCTTCGCTGCCATTCAAGGAATTCGCGTCGCCGATATGAAAATGAAGATGTGGACTGACCGAGTTGCCGGAGTTTCCCAGTAAACCAATGACCTGACCTTTACGAACTCTGTCGCCGACCTTTACGCGAATGCTGCCCGGTTGCAGGTGTGCAAAGAAAGCATAGCGGTTCTTGCCGAGGTCAATACTGATCCAGTTGCCGGATACCGTTTCCCGTGTGGTCGGCACGGCGGGCTTAGTCTCTCCCGATGCCTGAGGCACATTCTCCGGGATGCCGTCTTTCACGAAGGCGACAACCCCATCGGCAACGGCGAGAACTTCGGCGCCGTAGCTGTAAAACATCTTGTTTGTGATCTCATTCGGAAAGGGGTTGGGCAGGATGTTGCCATCGGCATCAACTTTATTAAAATCAATGGCGAACCGCTGGGGGTTCCTGACCTTGCCCTCGCGGAAAGTCAAATACTGGTGAACAGAATCGTATGCCGGGCCATTGCTGCATCTCCAAGACCCGCCCCGTAACGGCGCGCCGATCACAAGCGGCTTGTCGTTGCCGACCGCAATTTTGAAATTATCAAGCACCATCTCGCCGCTTTTATCCAACGGCGAATCGCGCAGCAATTCGATGAGCGGATTTGCCTCGAATGTCAGACGGTGTTTCAGCGTTAGAGGAATTGCGGTCGGTGCGTCAACTGTCAACCAGAAGAAAAGTACGCCTGTCCGCCCACTCGCAAGCTGTCGCGGATACGTCTTATTCGTCATCTCTGACTTTGGCGGCGTTGGAATAAGTGGCATGAACCGGTAGGAATCGGAAAGCTCTTTATCCTCATAACGCGTTATGATTTTCGCCTGCTCCCCGTGCGAGACTTCAACACTTTTCAGGGTCAAGTCGGAAAAGCTCCAGTTGGTTAAGAATAGATGATAGACGAGATACCATTTACCATCCGTGCCTTTGACGGGAAGAGGCTGAGTTGGGGATTCAATGTGGATAGGTAAATCGAGATACTCTCTTGATTGTTGAGGCGCTGCGCCTTGCGCTTGTTGTGCGTCGGCTCGTCGGCTGTGTAACCGGTGCGCGAACGCGATTGCCAGCACCACTATCGTTGACAGCAGCCATGTATATGATTTCATCCCAATTCTCTTCATCAAATTTATTCGCTACTCGAAGCGGTCTGACGCCAGCCATCATCCGCCGCGCACATCAAGCATTCAAGTCTCACGGATGAGAGCCGCGCTATTCACGACCGGGCGCATGCCGATGTCACGCGGCGTCGCCGCCGCAAGGGGCAAGCCCTACGTGCTGAAAGACAACATTCAGCCTTCCGTTAAAATGCGTCCGGTTGAGGCATCTCTTCCGGTCATCGTCAACGGTTGCCTGCTGCTGCGGCATGAATGAAATCCCTGACCCGTTTCTACTCGAATTTCCTCCCGGCTGAGGCCTTCATGCTGCCCGGCCTCCTCGCCGCGGGCGGGTTCGTTGGCGGGTTGGTCAACGCCTCGACGTTAACAAAGAAGCGGAAGTTGCCATGGAACGTCACGCCGAGCAGGAACTCGACGTTGATCGAGTCGTTCGCCAGAAGCGGCGTGTTCATCGCGATGGTGCCCGCAGACAGCGTCGAGTTTAAGGCGCCGTTGAAGTAGTTGATGTCGCCGAGGTGCTGCACGGGCGGCTGCTCCAGCGTCAGGCGTTGAATGGTTACCGTGTTGCCGTTCGTATCGGTCACGTTAAAACTCCCCGTGCCGCTGAGGACGTGCAGAGAAGCCGCCCCCGGCTCCAGGCCGGTCGAGATGTCCACGACACGGAAGCGCAGACGCGTGACAGGCTGCCCAGTCATGTTGGTGAACTTGCGGCGGATGCGCAGGGTGCCTAAGGAGGCGGTCAACGGGTTAAAGACCTCCTCTGTGCGCGCGCGCGCGCAGGCGCTGGTCGGCGAGCCGGATTCAGGGCAGTTCGGATCAATGCGCGAGGCCTTGATGGTGGCGTTGCGCTGAATCGGGCTTTTGGTGTTCTCCGGCCCCGGCGCTCCGCGCGAGCCATCAATTCTGGTGGCGCAAAGAATGTAGACCCCGAGGGTACCAATGAAGGTGAAGTCCGTCGCATTGTTGGCGGTATCCTGTGGCGTGCCCGATGTCAGCTTGCGCAGGAAACTATATTCAAAGGTCTCGCCGTTCCGGTTGCCGGGATAGAGGGGAAGTCCCGTGCCTTCGCGGTAGAGCGCCGACGAGGCAGGAACGGTCGGGCCAGCGCAAAGGATCGTGTTACCTGCCGTGCCGACGGCGTCGAGGCGCGTGGACTCGTTAAAATTTTGAGGGTTGGCCGTGCTGAACAGGGCGATGCCCGTATTGACCGCGATGTCGCCGAAGTAGGCGGCATCCCACGTGGCGAACGTGCCAGCACCCGCCGGGTAGTTCGACAGGCTGTAGCCGGAGGCGTTGGCGATAAGGAAGTGACCGCGCGCCGGGATAATCGTGTCGTTCGGGATGACGTAGCGCGTGCCCATCGCGTCATCGGCGGCCAGCGCCCACCCCCTTGATCCGTCCACCGCCCTCACGACGATGTCAGAGTTGGTCGTGTTGTAGAGTTCGATAAATTCGTTGTTGGATTGCTCGAAGAGGCTCACGCCCTTTCCGTCCCAGCGGAACTCCGAGATGATCACCTCACCCGCCGTCTGACCGAAGGCGGTTTGGCAAGCTGAGAGGACGAGCGCGAATGTCAACACGGCTAAGAGAGTGCGGCCAAAGCGGGGCAGGAAAAGCATAGGGAACTCCTTGTTGCTTAACGGAAACACACAACTGAACTGCGGCGTTCGTCGTGTCGGAGGTGGGTTGTGTGGGAAGCGCCAGGGCTTGCGGCAACCGCCCGGAGAATAACCCGTGTTCGCACAAAGCTAGCGGACTTTAACACAAGAATAAAACCGCCGTGAAGCCGCGTAAATGAGAAGCCACGCACCTGAGAGTGACGCTATTTGGCGGCCGGGCGTATGCCGTTGTTAGACGATCTGCCTCAGGTCTGCCCCGCAGCCTTCATTTACGCGCCCCGATTCTTTGCTCAAGAATCTTCTCGACTGGCCGCAGGTTCTTCGCCCGCCCCCACTCGGCCGATAAATCTACGGCCTGCAAGCGCCTCTCGCCGAGGAGCTGGAGCAGTGCGGCTGCGCAATGATACCGATCCAGATAGCCCGCCTCCGACTCCAGCACCGAGAAGAGAACCCAACCGACCTCGTTCAACTGCGCGCGATCCGCCAGCGCATACCAGATGCTGTAATAGCCGCCGAACTGCCCCGCCCGGACGCGCTCGACCAACTCGCTGACGGGTGCCTCACCAAGTGCCCCCCGCTCTTGATCGGCGTGTTGCTCCCAGGTTTCGCGCCAGTCTCCGTTATCCATCTTCACCAAACCCCCGTCATCATGATTGTAATCCGACTGACAGGTAACACCGCAGCCGGATAGATCGTCAAACGCCCGGCATCACCCACGCCCCGGCACAACGTACCTGAGAGGCACGCTGAAGGGACGTCGGGTGCATGCCGTTGCCCTGCGCGGCTGCGCTCCTTTAAAGAGGCAGATTACTCCGGATGTTTGTCCGCAACCCGGCACCGAACGCAATAGTTCTCGCGCAAAGGCGCGCGTGGGTTTATTGAGCGGTCACGACGAGGCGGGGTGCGTTTGTCCCGGCCGCCTCTCGTGAATTGAAAACCACCTGGTAGCTCGTCGTGGCGTTTGACTTGAGAACGAAGGAGACGGTGCTCCGGCCTGCGCCGAGTTCGCCTCGAACGTAGTCGGTCACGTCCCATTCGTACCATGCGGCGGTGGTGCCGACGACGTTGACTGTGCGCAGAAGCGATCCGGCTAGAGGCTTGTTGTTCCAGTTCATGCCGGTCTCCGTCCACACCGTCGCGGACACGCCGTAGACGGCGACCGGGAGCGTGCCGCTGCTGCTCAGTTTCCCGTAGAGGCGAAGCTTGACGGATGAGACCGTGCATGGCCGCCCCGCGTCGAACTTCACATAAGTCTCGTATGTGTCTTTCGTCTGGCTAGCCAGCCGCGCGATAAGCTGGATGGCCGTGCCGAAGTTACTGGTGGCGGCGCCGCCGCGCACGTAAGTGTCGGCCAGTGCCGGCGCATTGGTGATCGAGATGGGCGGCGTCCCCGTAAAGTTGCCCGCCTGATTCGCGTTGAGGGCGGGGAAGCTGACGGACTGAGGGTTGAAGGCGTGGGTCGAGCCGGTCGGCGCGAGCGTGTAGTTGTAGCCGGCCTGCACGCCGGTGAACGAGTAGAAGCCGGCGGCGTTCGTCTGCGCGTTGGCCGTCAGGCCGTCGTGCGTGAGCGACATGGTGACGCCGGGAATGGGGCGACCGCAAACGTCGAGCGTGTAGCCGCTGATCTGATAGAGATGGCGCGCGGCTGCGAAGTTCGCCGTCTGGTTGAAGGGGAGGGTGTTGAAAGACGCGCTCCCCGGCGCGAAGGCGTAGAAGGGATGCGCGGGCGCGACGGCGTAGTTGCCGTTCGCCGGGAGCTGTGTGAACAGGTAGTTGCCTGCGGCGTCCGTCTGCGTTGTGGCCGTCTGCGAGCCGCTCAGGTTGACGATCACGCCGGCGACGCCGTTCGCGCCCTCCGTGACGCGCCCGCCGATCCGGAAGGTTCGGAGGACGGCCGTAAAGTTCGCCATACCGTCGGCGCCGAGGTCGTTGAAAATCCCGCGCACGGGGCTGAAGTCGTAGAACTCGCGCGAGGGCTGGACGGTGTAGTTGCCGCCTGC
>DASQDV010000576.1:0-1659 GCA_035633995.1 Pyrinomonadaceae bacterium
ACGCCGCGCCTGCGCCCGACTCTCATCATCACGTCGAACAGCAGGTCGCCGGAGACGCCCGGGTCGGCGACGATCACTTCGTTGGCCGCCGTCTCGCGAATCGTCTCGGCCAGTTCGCCGATGCTGCTCACGACGGGGACGCCCTCGAAAGTCTCCGGCACGCTCTTGTTAATCACGCCGTTCTCGACCACCCCGATCACGCGGTAGCCCAGCTCCGGGCGCTCCTGCATCTCCCTGATGCACAGGCTCGCCTCCGCGCCGCGCCCGACGACGAGCGTGGGGATCAAGTTCACGCCCCCGCGCCGCACCGCCGCCTGCGCCGCGCGCACCGCCAGCCGCAACACGCCGAACGCCGCGAGCGCGAACGCGAAATCAAGCACGAAGACCGCGCGCGAATAGGAGAACGCGCGGAAGGCCGTGCCCCCGCGATACAGGAACGCGACCGCGACGATCAAGAGCGACGCCACCGCAGTCGCCTTGAAGACGCGCAGCAGATCGTCCACGTAAGAGAACTCGCCGCGCAGTTTGTAAAGTTCGTAGTAGGCATGAGCGAGCACGCGCACCGGCACGACGAACATCAGCACCGCCGCGTACGGCGCGAACTCCTCGCTCCACACGACGCGCCCCGCGCTCACTTCCGTAAAGACGTGCTCGCCCTCGCGCAAATAGAAGGCCGCGAGAAACGACGCCGCCGCGATCAGCGCATCCGCCACGACGAGCACGACCTTCACCGAAGGCAAAGCCCACCACGGCGCGCGCGCCTCGGCACGCACCGCACGGGCAGCAACCCTCAACTTGTCGAATCGCTCAGCGCGCATATTTTTAAGTGACGGGCGACGAGTGACGAGTGACGAGATTAAGACGAGCCTTTGGTTTTAACTTGTCACACGTCACTTGTCACACGTCACTCCAGAATCATGTCTGCCACTTGCGCGCGCACGCCGAGGGCGCGGCGGGCGTGTGCGGCCTGCTTTTTGGCGACGCGCAGGGCGCGTATGTCTGCGCGCGTGCGGATGCGCGTGAGACGGCCTTCGCGGACGAGCGCTTCGTCAACGGCCGCCCATTCGCCCGCATAGACGGTCGCGGCGGGCACGCCGAGCGCGGCGGCTTCGCGGTTCATCGTGCCGCCCGCGCTGACGACGAGATCGGCGGCGGCGATGAGCGTTGCGCCGTCGAGCGCAGCGCGCGGCATGCGCACATTCTCGCTTCGATGCCGCGCGTCGAATTCCTCGCGCTGCGCGTCGGTGCGTGCGAGTAGGACGATGCGCGCGTCGTCATGCGCACACAGTTCGTCGAGCAGCACTTCGAACAGTTCGTTGTCAAAGCGATGGTAGAGCGCGTCGCGCGCGGGCGGGCGCACCACCACGAGCACATCGCGCGCGTCAACGCCGAGCGACTTCAACAAATTTTCAATCGCGCCCGCCTGCGGCTGCCAGTCCGCGAGATACACGTCCTCTTTGAAGCCGTCGGAGCGCCGCACCTTGCGCTCCGGCACGCCGAAACGACGGAGCGCGCTCGCGGGAAAAGCGCGCGGCACGACGACGCGCGAGGCCAGACGAAACGCCAGATGATTCGCGGGCTGGTGCTCGTAGTCCATCAGCGTCACGCTACGCAAACGAAGCGCGCGCGCCGCGACGATCTGCGAATAAGAGTTATGAC
>DASQDV010000577.1:0-1996 GCA_035633995.1 Pyrinomonadaceae bacterium
GTCAGGAGGCGCAGGGCGATCTGCGAGCGGTCGCTGTAGAGCGCGGAGCCTACGAAGCGCCCGCGCTCGTCGCGGACGTGGACGACCGCGCCGCCCGGCGCGTCGCGCGTGTCGAGCACGTCGCTACGATAAATCCAGAGATGACCGGCGCGGGCACGCTCCGCCCCGCGCCGGTTGATGACGACATAACTGACAGGCATAGGCACAGTGTCACTAAAAACGCGCGCCGATTCAAGCGTACACGGCGCGTGCGCGTTTCGGCACGCGCCCGGAGCGAATTTCAAATCACTGCCAGGCAACAGGATTACACACCCGGAGAGACGCAGAGCGAGCGCAGTGTGAGCGCAGAGGAACGATAAAGTAAGAACGCATAACGCGGAACGATGAACGAAAGATATTTTGTCTTTCGTTCATCGTTCCGCGTTCCTACTTCTGCATTTCTTCTCTCTGCGGCTAGAGCGGCGCGGCTTGGCGCACGCTTGACCGAACGTGGAAGGCGGCGTCGTCGTTCGCCGTCACTTTCCGCCCGCCGACTTTTTGTTCGCCGAATCCGCGAACGTCGGCGGGTTGGTCAATCCCTCGATGTTGATGAGGAAGCGGAAGATGCCTTCCTGCTGTACGCCGAGCAGAAACTGCACGTCCACGGACGCGCCCGGCGCAAGCCCGCCGCCCGGCAACATCACCGACGCGGTCGAGTTCAATCCGCCGCCGAGCGGCTGTGCGGGCGGCTGCTCGACAATCGTGCCCCTCACCGAGAGCGTGTTGTCGTTCACCGTGATGCCGAAATCGCCCGACGTGAGGAGCCTCATATCGGCTTGCGGCGAGAGAGAAATGGGTGTGCCGAACGTCGTCATGTTGACGGCGCGGAAGCGCAGGCGCGTCAGCATCTGTCCCGTCGCGTTGGTGAAGCGGCGGCGGATGGAGAGCGTGCCGTAGGCGCCGTTCGCGACGGGCGTGCCCACGCGCGCGCGATTCGGGAAGGCGGTGGACGACTGCTGCGGGGCGATCAGGGACGCTTTGATGGTGGCGTTGCGCTGCGTCGGGCTGAAGGTGTTTTCGGGGCCGGGTGCGCCGAGTTGCGCGCTGTTGCCGACCGCTAGCGGGTCGGTCGCCACCAGCACGAAGTCTTCCGCGTTGCCGTTCGTGTCCTGCGGCGTGCCCGTCTGGAGACGGCGCACGAAGCTGAACTGCGCGTTCGACGCGACCGGCAGACCCAAGCCCGTCCCTTCGCGGAAGAGCGGGTTGGTGACGGAACTGAAGCCCACGCTGTCCAGAAGCGTCGCGCCGCAAAAGCAGTTTTGTGAACTGAACAGCCCGACGCCGTCGTCGTCCGGAATGCCGGTCGTGTAAGTGGCGTTGCCGACGGCGTTGATGGATGTCCCGGCCGGGTAACCGTTCAGGCTGTAGCCTGCGGAATTGACGCAGAGGAAGTGGCCGCGCGCGGGGATGACCGTGTTGTTCGGGATCGCGCAGCGCACCGTGTTGTCTACGGCGGCGACGATAGCCCAGCCGCCCGATTCGTCCGTTGATTGCACGGTGACGGGCGAATCCGAGTCGTTATAGATTTCGATGAACTCGTCGCGCGCTCCGCCCTCGCCGCGAAAGCGAAACTCGCTGATGACGATGTGGGTCGTGTTCGTGACGGTCGTGCTGGCGGTCGCCGTGTTGCTGTTCGTGTCCGGGTCGGGCGTGTTGCTCGTGACGCTGACTCCGTTGGTGAGAATCGCGCCGTTGAGCACGTTGCGGTTCACGCGCACGACCATCTGGAAAATGGCCGTCTCGCCCGGCGCAAGCGACGCCGCCTGAGCCGTGTAGGTGTCCACGCCGTTGAAGGTTATGTTGAAGGGCACGCCGGAGATTTGGTTGAACGACTGCGGCGAAGTGCCGGGCGGCGCTTGATCCGTCAACACGACGTTTTGCGCGTCGCTCGGGCCGTTGTTGAAGACGCTGATGTCGTAGGTGATGTCGTTGCCCGCGTTGGCCGTCTCGGTGCCGC
>DASQDV010000578.1:0-1792 GCA_035633995.1 Pyrinomonadaceae bacterium
TAGGCCAGCGGTTGAATCGGCTTGTAGATCGTCATCGTCTGCTTGCCCTCAACGATGAGTTGGAGCGAGGCGAGGTCTGCATCCTGACCGGAGACGAGCACTTTGCCCGCAAGGCGCTGTCCGTCGAGCGCCTGTATCGCGCCGCGCGCCGTGCCGTCGTTGGAGGCGATGACGGCGACGACATCGTTGTTCACCTGCGTTAGAGCGTTCTCCACAATGTTCAAAGCCTCGCTCGCCAGCCACTCGCGCGCCGGTTGATCCACAACGATCTTGATGTCGCCGCGCTCAACGGCGGGCTTCAAGATGTTCATCTGCCCTTCGTGCAGGAGGCGCGCGTTGTTGTCCGTCGCAGAGCCTTGCACGAGGATGTAGTTTCCTTTGGGCGCGCGCTTGAGAATATAGTCGGCCTGCATCTCGCCCATCTTGACGACCTGATGCGAGAGGTAGAGATCAACGTCGGAGTTTCTGATCAAACGATCATAACTGAGCACGGGCACGCCCTCGCGGTGCGCCATCTCGACAATCGTTGCCGCAATCTCGCTGTTGTGCGGCGCGACGATGAGCACGTCTACCTTCTGCGAGAGCAGATTCTCGGCCTGCTTGATCTGTAAGCTGTCGTCGCCGTTCGCCACCTGCACGGAGAGTTGCGCGCCGACCTCTTTTGCGCGCCGCTCGACCAAATCCTTATCGCGCTGCCAGCGTTCCTCTTTCAGCGTGTCCATCAGGAAACCGATAAAGACCTGATCGTTCGGCCCCTTCTTCTTGCGCGCCGTGCCCGCGCCGCCCGCGTTCCCGCCGCTGCCGCTGTTATTGCCCGTCTCGCTGGCGCCCGTACACGCGGCGGCAGCCAGCAAGGCGGCGGTCGCCAGCAACACGAAGATGAAAAGTTTGAGTCTGCCCATCAGTCACGCTCCTTACAGAGTTTTATTTAAGCGGGTCGCGCTTGCGGCGCGTGTGCACCGAATGCGCGACGAAAAATCCGGGTCGAACTTATTTGCCCGCCGTCGTGCGGCGAAAGATGCGATAGCCCCACGCGTCGAGCGCGAGCGCGGGCAGGCCGACGGTGCGCGCACGCGCCTTGTGCTGCGGCGCGGGCGCGTCGGGCGGGAGCGGCGGGGCCACGTCCGGCGTCACGTCCGCGAAGCCCGACGCGCCCTGCGCCGCCTCGACCGTGCCCGCAAACGGGCGGTTCGAAAAGTTGATCGCGACGAGCATCTCTTCGTTGCCCGCGCGGCGCGCGAAAGTCAGGATGCGCGACTCGTCGGAATTTCTGAGCCACGCGGTCGAGCCGCGCCGCAGCGCCGCGCTCTCGCGCCGCAGCGCGATGATCTGTTTGTAGAAGCGCGGGTACTCCGGGCGACGCTCCGCGATCTGCCAGAAGATCGGAAGCCGCTCGAACAGCGCGGGCGCGCCCGATTCGGTCGTGTCGCCCGCCTCCATGCCGTTGTAGAGCATCGGCACGCCGTCCAGCGTGAAGACGAACGCGGAGGCGGCGAGCGCCGCGCGCTCGCCGAAGCGCGCGATGGCGCGGCGCTCGTCGTGGTTGTCGCTGAAGCGCATCCGCAGGGCGCCGCGCGGGTACTTCGCCGCGTCCGCCTCCCACGTCCGCCGGAAGGCGGCGGCCTCTTTGCGACCCTGCAACACGTCGTTGAGCACGCCGTGCAGCGGCCACGAGTAGTCGAGGTCGAAGGCGCGCACCAGAAGCTCCGGCTTCTCCGACTCGGCGAGCATGAGGATGTCGCTCTTGACCTTGTCCAGCTCGACGCGCGCCTGCTCCCAGACGTCCGTGGGC
>DASQDV010000579.1:0-6413 GCA_035633995.1 Pyrinomonadaceae bacterium
CGGCACGCTCGGCTTTCGCGGCGAGGCTCTGGCTTCAATCGCTTCGGTGGCGCGCGTCGAACTCATCACGCAGACCGAAGGCGAGGCGGAAGGCACGCGCATTTTGATCGAAGGCGGGCGCCTGCGCGACGTGAAGCCCGCGGCGCGGCCGCGCGGGACGACCATCACCGTGCGCGACCTCTTCTTCAACATCCCGGCGCGGCGCAAGTTCCTGCGCTCGGAGGCGACCGAGAGCTTTCACCTGACGAGCCTTGTCACGCATAACGCGCTCGCACACCCCGAAATCGCTTTTGTCCTGACGAACAACGGGCGCGAATCGCTGCGCGCAGCCGTCGCCGCCAACTTGCGCGAGCGCGCCTATCAAATCTTCGGCGCGGAATTTCTCGATAGCCTGCTTGAAGTCGGCGGCGGCAACGAACAGGTCGCGCGCGTCTCCGGCTACGTCTCCGCGCCGCGCGAACGCCGCACGACGCGCGACGCGCAATACCTGTTCGTCAACGGTCGTTACGTGCGCGACCGCCTCGTCAGCCGCGCGCTCGGCGAAGGTTATCGCACGGTGCTGCCGCATGGCGTCTATCCGGCGGCGCTCCTGTTTCTCGAAGTGCCGCTCGAAGAGGTTGACGTGAACGTGCACCCGGCGAAGACCGAAGTGCGTTTCCGTCGCGCCGCCGCCGTCTCGGATGCCGTGCGCGAGGCGGTGCGCGCCGCGCTCGCCGCGAGCGGCTACGTGCGCGTCATGGATCATCCCGACGACAGGGAATCGCCTGTGACGGGCGCGGGGTCGCGAAACGATTTTTCGTCGGAGTCGCGCGGCGAGTTCGCTTCCGGCCTGGAAGCGGGCGACGCTTCGCGCGAGTTGTCCGGGTTCGGCGCGGCGGGCGATGCGCGCAGGGAAGCAGAGGAGGCACGGCGCGCGGAGACCGGGCCGCGTCTCCCGCAACAGGAGCCTATCGAGTTTGGCTTCACGCCGCCGCCGGACGACGAGTTGTTGTTGCGCGCGAGCCGGGAATTCGCAGAGCGCGCTTCGGCGCTACAGTCGAACCCGCCGCACTCGGCGCAAGACGCAATTGCGCGCAGCGCCGAAGCCGCCGCGCCTGAAAACGCGGGCGCGAGCGGTTCGAGCGAAGGAGGCGCCGCCGCCGTTGTGAAGGATGAGCCGTCGCCGCCGCAGCGTCAGGCGCAAAGCGAAAGCTCAGCGTTGACCGGTGCGTCTGAATTAAGCGGAGCAAACTCGCCGCCCGCGTCGCCGACTGTGCGCGCGTCGCTCCCGCCGCTCAATTCAATCGCGGGGGCGATGTACGAAGTCGAGGTCGAATCAGTCTCCGACAATATCCGGCCGCTCTACCAACTCGAAGAAAGCTACATCATCGCGGTTGACTCGGAGGGCATGTTGCTCATTGACCAGCACGCGGCGCACGAGCGCATACTTTTCGACAAGTACCGCCGCCTCGAACAGACGCGCGCCGCCGAATCGCAAGCCCTGCTCATGCCCGAAACCTTCGACCTCACGCCCGCGCAGGCCGCCGCCTTCGACGCGGTCGCCGGAGAACTGGAAACCTACGGTTTCAACCTGATGCGCCTGTCAGGGCGCACCGTTGCCATCAAGGCCGTGCCCGCAGACCTGCCCGCAGGCGAGGCGCGCAACATGCTCGCCGAAGTGTTGGAGACGTTTGATGCCGAGCGGCGCGGCGCGGCGCGCGAGACGCTGCGCGAGCGCGTCGCAGCTTCGCTCGCCTGCCGCGCCGCGATCAAGGTCAACATGCCGCTCGCGCCCGAAAAGATGCGTTGGCTCATCGACCGGCTGCTTCTGACTTCATCGCCGACCACCTGCCCGCACGGTCGTCCCGCCATCCTGCGCCTCACGACGCGCGACATCGAGCGCGGTTTCCACCGCCCTTAGATTGTTCAGTCCGAATAGCAAACCTTCAGCGCGCCAAAAACGGAAATGGTGAAGCGCGGAGGAGAGTCGGCGCTTCACCATCTCTTACGTCGCTTCGCGCGAACTCAGTTGCGATCCTGCGCGTCATGTTTTTGACGGTAGATGTGCCTGCTGGCCTGTTGCAACTCGCGCCGGACGCGTGCGCGTTCTCCGGCGGTGAACTCACCGCCGGAGCGACGATAGAAGGCTTCCTGCGTGCGGATGACAGCTTGTTCGGCGGCGAGCCGTTCGGTCTCGCGGCGCGTCAGTTCGCCGCTGCGGACGCCCTGCCTGATGCGCGTCGTCTGCCGCCCCTGCCGCGCGTCGATTGAGCGGGGCTTGCAATGCGGTTTGTGAGCCTGTGCCTGCGGCGCGAGCGGAAATGCTAAGGCCGCGACGAACAACGCCGGAGCCAGCAGCGTCTTCAAACTACTTCTCATAAAACTTTTCTCCTCTCCTCATTCCACTGATTTCACCACGCTGCGGTGGTCTTCCAATTGGACGGGCGCGATTCGAGGAAAGTCTGAAAAATTGTCTGTGCGTCACAGATGGTCGAAAGTTTCGAGGACGAGTTTGGTGTCGGAGAGACTTGCAAGCAGGGCGTCGGGGTTGTGTGCGGCGAGCGTTTCCCGGCTGTCGAAACGACCCGTGCAGACGGCGACCGCGCGCGCGCCGAAGTGCCTGGCGCAGGCGATGTCGTTCGGCGTGTCGCCGACGACGATGAATTGTGCGGGGCGCAAATCAAGTTTGAGTTGGGCGTTGATGCGCGCGGCGGCGAGGGCGGGCAAATCACGCCGGTCGTGCGAGTCGTCGCCGAACGCGCCGGGCAGTTCTTGGAAAAATTCCGTGAGGCCGACGAGCCGCAACTTCAAATGCGCGGCGGGTTCGAGGTTGCCCGTCAAAAGCGACGACAGGTAGCGCGAATGAACGGCCACGCGCTCAAGAATTTCACGCGCGCCGGGAAGAAGTTGAAAGAGCGGCTGCGCGTCCCGCGTCGCCGCAGCCGCCACACGCTCCATCTCGTGCATGAAGCGCGTGCGAATCTCTTCGACGCGCTCTCTGATGTGCTCGGTCGTGATGCCTTCGTCGCTGAGGGCTTCGCCGATAATCTGCAAGTCGGTCATGCCGGAGACGCGCATGTCGTGAATGCGCCCGGCCGTCCCGAAGATGCTCTCCAACACGGGCACGGTGTAATCCTTGAAGGCGCCGCGCCGCACGGAACGCAGGAGCGTCCCGTCGATATCCCACAGGAGCACGCGCAAATCTTCCGGCGCGACGGCGGCGTGTTCTTCCGCGTTCTTCATGCGACGCTCATCCCACACTTATTCGACGACCACCAGCACGTCGCCCGCGTTGACGGTCGCGCCCGCTTCGGCGCGCACTTCGACGACCGTCCCGGACTTCGGCGACTTCAACTCGTTCTGCATCTTCATCGCCTCGACGACGACCAGCCCATCGCCCGCCTCGACCTGCGCGCCTGCTCCCACCAGCACGCGCACGACCTTGCCCGGCATCGAAGCCACGACCTGCGCCCGCCCGCCCTCTGCCGCTGCGCCCGCTCCCCGCGCGCCGCCCAGACGTTTCGGATCAATTAAAGTTACTTCGTAAACAGAGTCGCGCACGCGCACTTCGCGCCGCCCGCGCGCCGTCGTTTCCGCGCCGCCCTCGACGCGACATTCGTACACACCCCCGTCGTACATTAAAAGATAGACGCCCGCCTCCGGTTCATGCACTTCCACCTCGTAACGGCGTCCGTCAACCTCCGCCCACGCGCGCGCGCCGTCGTGCCGGATTTCGAGGTCGTGCTTTGTGCCTGCTATTTCTGCTATGAGTTTCATCGTAAATTTATGTTGGAGACGCGGGCGCGAATTCCTTTCGGCGAAAGCGAATGTTAGTTAAACACAATCTCCGTCGCAATGCGGCTCGCGCCTGTCACAGTTGTCGCGCGCGTCTCCCGTGTGCACTGTCGAGTTCGCGCGCAGGTTTGTTGACACTGTCAGGCGACCGTTGTATAAGGCTTGGCGAATCAAGTGCGTTCTCACTTTAACGTGCACCTCACCAGTGCGCTTCAAACTTAACCTCTAGATCAACCTCGCTGTCCGTTTTGCTAACCCGCAATCGGTTCTTTCGTCCGGCTTCACGCCGCCGGAGACGCTATTCACCGGCGCACCCTGACGGCAAGAACCGACAAGCACCTCAAGGAGAATCCTCATGTCGAAAAATAATTCCTCAAATCAACGCAGCAGAAAGTTATGTTTCGTCTCGCTCATCATCTGCCTGATGCTGGCAGCGGTGTTGCTGTCGCCGCTCGGCAGCAAGAGGCTCTACGCCGCGCGCACGGAAGCTGCGGCCACTTCGCCTGAGCCGCCCGCGCCCTTTCAGGCGGTTAGATCGCCCTGGACGGCGGTTGGTTCAACCGGCGTCATTGACGAAGCTTCCGCCAACTTCCACGCATTCGGCTCTGCCGACATAGGTTTCAGGGCCGGTTCACCCGGCACGATCATCGTCGCCCGCTACAACGTGACGAACACGTTCGACAACAACCCTGATCCGAACTTTCCGGGCTGGACGACGCTGGAAATGGGTTCGAACACGCCGATCAACACCATGATCGAAGCCAGACTGTTCCGGATCAGAACCTGCGACATCACACCGCAACTCCTCTGCATCGCCAGAAACAGGAGCAACGATTTCCCCTGCGCGAGATGTACCATCCCGTCCCCGATAGACTTCACCTCTAACATATATTATGTGGAAGTCGTGCTGGATCGTACCGCCGCCACCGCGTCGTTCCCGCGCATGTACACCCTGCGCATCTTCTGATACTCACGCGAGCGCCTCGCGCCGCAGTTTAATCGCCGGCCGGTTGAGGCCTGACGGGATCAACCGACCGGCGATTAACGCTTCAGACCGCTAACCGCCACAACGCCGCCGTCCGCTGAATTTAAGAGCGTGACTCCCGACGCGCTGAACCGCGTTCAAAGACGAGATTGATGAAGCGCAATTCGTCCGGCGAGTTTCCATCCGCCCGATTGCCTGTCGCGCGCTGTCGGCTGCTGCTGCTGTTGTTGCGACGCGGACGCGGCGAACTTCGCGCTGCTCTCATAGGCGAGCGCGGCGGCGATGATGGCGATGTCGCGGCGGCGCATCTCGTCGTCTGACGCGGCGGTGGCGGCGTCCTCGTCGCGCGCGGCCTCTCCGGCTGCTGCGGCGGCGGCGCGACGCTCGTTGAAGCGTTCGATGAAGCCTGTGTCGAGTCGTCCGGCGATGAACTCTGCGTCCCGTACAATTTCGCGGAAGAAGGGAAGCGTGGTCTTGATGCCGCCGACCCGATACTCGGCGAGCGCGCGGCGCATGCGCTCGACGGCTTCGTCGCGCGTGCGTCCCCAGACGGCGAGTTTCGAGATCATCGGGTCGTAGTAGATGGAAACTTCCGCGCCCGCGTAGACGCCGCCGTCGTCGCGCACGTTCGGCCCCGCAGGCACGCGCAAATGCGTGATGCGACCGGGCGAGGGCAGAAAATTGTTGTCGGGGTCTTCCGCATAGACGCGGCACTCGATGGCGTGGCCGCGCCATTCGACTTGCGCCTGCGTGAAAGAAAGCGGCTGGCCTGCGGCGACCATGATCTGCTCGCGCACCAGGTCAATGCCGGTGACCAGTTCCGTCACCGGATGCTCGACTTGCAGACGCGTGTTCATCTCCAGAAAGTAGAAGTCGCGCGTCACGTCGGAGACTAAAAACTCGATTGTGCCCGCACCCGTGTAGTTCGCCGCGCGCGCGATCTCGATGGCCGACGCGCCCATCTGTGCGCGCAAGTTAGGATCGTTAATTGGCGAAGGGCATTCTTCGACCACCTTCTGGTGGCGGCGCTGGATGGAGCACTCGCGCTCGCCGAGATGGACGATGTGGCCGTGCGCGTCGGCGAAGATTTGAATTTCGATGTGACGCGGGCGCTCGACGGCCTTTTCGAGATAGACCGAAGCATCGCCGAAAGCCGCGAGCGCTTCGGACTGCGCGGCCTCGAAGCTGGACGCGATCTCGTCCGCACCGGCAACGAGGCGCATGCCTTTGCCGCCGCCGCCCGCCGCCGCCTTGAGCTTCACGGGATAACCGAAACGCGCTTCCGTCTCCCGCGCCTCTTCCGCTGTGCGCAAAGCCTCGGTTGTGCCGGGAACGACGGGTGCGCCCGCCGCGATGGCCGCGCGCCGCGCGTTCGTCTTCGACCCCATCAACTCCATCGCTTCGGCGGGCGGCCCGATGAAAGTTATTCCGGCAGCCGCGCACGCGCGCGCAAACTCCGCGTTCTCCGCCAGAAATCCGTAGCCCGGATGAATCGCCTCCGCGCCCGACGCGCGCGCCGCTTCGATGATGCGTTCGATGCTCAGATAACTTTCGGCGGAAGGCGCCGCGCCGACGAGGTAAGCTTCGTCGGCGAGACGCACGTGCAGCGCCGCCGCGTCCGCCTCCGAATAGACGGCCACCGTCTGGATGTCCA
>DASQDV010000580.1:0-7946 GCA_035633995.1 Pyrinomonadaceae bacterium
GGGACCTGCGAACTCGGCCAGCCCGATGCTCACTGTCACGCGCCCGGCTTCGGGAATGTCCGTCTCGCCGATGGTCTTGCGAAGGCGTTCGGCCACTTCGAGGCCGTGCACGAAATCCGTCTCCGTCAGGATGATGCCGAACTCCTCGCCGCCGATGCGCGCCGCCAGATCGACGCCGCGCGTGCCCGTCTGCAAGACGTGGCCGAGCCGTCGGAGTGCCTCGTCGCCGCCCTCGTGCCCGTAGGTGTCGTTGACGGCTTTGAAGTGGTCTATGTCGAGGACGAGCAGGCAGAACGGGTGGCCGTAGCGGCGCGTGCGCGCCACCTCGCGTTCGAGTTGCCGCTCGAAGCGGCGGCGGTTCGCCAGTCCCGTCAGGTGATCGGTGAAGGCGGCCTCTTCGCAGGAGTCGAGATAGTTTTTGAAGTCGAGCAGCGTGCGCGCGCGCGCCAGCAGCAGGTCGAGGTCGGTCGGGTCTGTGATGTAGCCCATCGCGCCGACCTGCGAGCCGCGCCGCGCGTCCTGCGCCGCGCCTTTGGCCGCCGTCTGGATGATGACGGGGATGAAGCGCGTCTGCGGGTTGGCGCGGATGCGTTTGACCATCTCGTAGCCGTCGAGATTGGGCATCATCACGTCCGTCACGATAAGATCGAAGGGGTGCGACTCGACCGCCGCCAGCCCCTCCGCGCCGTCGTTCGCCGTGAGGACGTTGTAGCCGGCCATCTCCAGAGCGACTTTGAGCAACTGCCGCTTGTCCGGCTCGTCGTCAACCACCAGAACGCTAAATTTGCTTAACATACTTCCCCGCTTATTCTGCCGGGCAGAGAGTCGAAAACAGCCCTTGCATGCGCCTGCCCTTGCGTGTTAGAGTGCGTTTTAACAAGGACGGTTGCCGGTTAACGCCCGCGTTCGATCTAAGAGCTTACCCGAATCCTTATCAGCCATGTCGAATAAATCTTAAAGCCTTGACCGAATGCCCATTTGTGGATTTGTGCCAGACCCACGCTTTCTTGCCCATTTACGCTAATCAAGTTTACGACAGTTTCCCAAGACGCCTGCCCTCGCTGTTGCGCGCCACTCGAAGAAGCTGAACTCGATTTCCCTTGACGATCCTTAATTTCGAGGTTCCCTCAATTATGCCGCACCGAAGAGCTTGCGACCTGAGCGTCGCAGACCGCGCAGACATTATACGCCAATCCGAAATCGCCTCCGGTCTCGACGAGACGTTAGTGGCGAAACTGGCCGCCGCCTCTACCGCCATAGACTTCCGCCGCCGCCGCTTCGTCTACCGCGACGGCGACACGCCCGACTCGCTCTACCTGATCGCGCGCGGGCGCGTCAAACTTTGCCGCAGCGAGGCGGAAACGGGTCGCGAAGCCGTCATAGACATTCTTCCCGCAGGCTCGCTCTTCGGCGAATTCGCGCTCTACGGGTCGGGGGCAAGGCAGATGTGCGCCGTCGCGTTCGAACAGGCGCGGCTGCTAAAGATTCCGGTGGGGGATTTTAAAGAGGCGATGTCTCAAAGCCGCACGCTTTATGATTACACTTTCCGTCTGGTCGGTCAACGACTAGCGCGTTCCGAGCAGCGCGTCGCAGACTTCGCGCTCGACGCCATCCCCGCACGGCTCGAAAAACTCCTGCACGAACTCGGCGAACGCTACGGGCAACCGGGCACGGACGGCGTCCTCATCGACCTCAATTTGCCCCACCGCGAAATCGCCTCCATCGTCGGCTCGACGCGCGAGAGCATCACCGTCCGCTTGAACGACATGCGCCGCGCGGGTATGATCGATTTCGTTGACCGAAAAATTTTAATCAAACAGCCGCCGGCGCCGACGCTGGCGACGGCCTGAAAAGGAAAAGCAGGGTCAGCGGAAATGGGTAAAGGGGAGAGGTAAAAGCGATAAGTCTGCGGACTGCTTCTACCTCTCCCCTTTACCCTTTTCCCTTTCTCCTTAAGTTGGTGCCTTATGAAGAAGTGCCCGAAATGCAAAAAGCCCGTCCAATGGGAAGACAACCCGCACCGCCCTTTCTGCTCCGAACGCTGCAAGCTCATAGACTTCGGCCACTGGGCTGACGAAGACTACCGCGTTGCCGCGCACGACGAACGCCCCTCGCTCGAAGAGACGGAGCGCGACGGCGAAACGTTGAATGATGAACGCGGAACGATAAAGTAGTTTTTTGTCCGTTGTCCGTCGTCAGTAGTCAGTTGTTCAAGACCGTCTTTAGCAGCTTGCGTGATTGCCACATGCAACGGACAACTGACGACGGACAACGGACAGCTTTTCATTCCGCGTTCCGTGTTCATCATTTCTTCGTGTAGAATACGGCTCACCTCCCACAGCATAGGAGTCTGGAAGCAGCATGTCATTACGTTCTTACACGCAGGGGCGCCTGTCGGCAGTTGTTTGTTGCGCGCTCGCCGCGCTGACGCTTTCGTGCGGCAACACCGATTACACGGCCAAGTCGCCGTCGTCGAACAAGGCCGCGACGGACACGCCGCAGGGCACGCGCATGCCGCGCACCGCGCTGCCGATGCCGCCCGTTGCGACGGCGCACGACTCTTCATCCTCCACGACCGCGCCGAACGGCGTCGGCGTCGTGCACGCTTCGCAGTGGACGACGCTCGACGGGCGACGCGCGAAGGGCGAGGATTTCAAGGGCAAGGTGTTGGTCTTGGATTTCTGGGCGACCTATTGCCCGCCCTGCCGCGATGAAGTGCCGCACCTGATCGCCTTGCAACGCCGCTACGGCGCGCAGGGGCTGCACGTCGTCGGCCTCAACGTCGGCGGCGCGGAAGACCGCCCCAAAGTCCCCGACTTCATAGAGGAGTTCGGCATCCAGTACGCGCTCGGCTACCCGGACGAGCAAATGTCCGACCTCTTCTTCGCAGACAACTCCGCCATCCCGCAAACTTACGTCTACGACCGGCGGGGGCGTCTCGCCAAACGCTTCGTCGGCTTCGACGCTAAAATCTCCGCCGAACTCGAACGCGTCGTGCAAGCCGCGCTGGCCGATAAAGCAGGGGCGAGCGACGAGTGACCAGTCGGAAAGGCTGTCCGTTGTCAGTCGCCGGTTGTCCGTTGCATCTGGCTTTCCGCACGAGCGGGCTAAAGATTGAATTGATCAACCGGGCACAGACAAAGAACAACTGACAACGGACTACTGATCACAAACAATAAATGAGAAGAGCCAAAATCCTTGCCACGTTGGGGCCTGCATCGCGCGAACCGGCGACGCTCGAAGCGTTGCTGGCGGCGGGCGCAAACGCCTTCCGCATCAATATGTCGCACGGCGCGCAGGAGGAGCACGCCGAGACGATTCGCCGCGCCCGCGCCGCCGCAGAACGCATGCGACGCCCGCTCGCCATCCTCGTCGATCTCTCCGGCCCGAAGATCAGAACCGGCGTGCTGCAAGGCGGCCAGCCCGTCATGCTCGAAGAGAACGCGCTCTTTACGCTGACCACGCGCGCCGTCGGGGGCGACGCGCGCGAAGTCTCGACCAATTACGCCGGAATCGCGCGCGATGTGCACGCGGGCGCGCGCATCCTTCTGGACGACGGCGCAATCGCGCTCAGCGTCGAGCGCACGACCGAGACGGATGTTGTCTGCCGCGTCATCAACGGCGGCCTCCTGAACGAACGCAAGGGCATCAATCTGCCGGGCGTCGCCCTGCCGATTCCGTCTCTGACCGACAAGGATCGGCGCGATCTGCAATTCGCCGTCCGCGCGGGCGCAGACTACATCGCGCTCTCCTTCGTCCGCCGCGCCGAAGACTGTCTCGAAGCGAAAGCGTTGATTAAGGCCGCCGGGGGCGACACGCCGCTTGTCGCCAAGATCGAAAAGTCGGAGGCGATTGATAATCTGGACGCGATCATCGCCGCCGCCGATGGCGTGATGGTGGCGCGCGGCGATCTCGGAGTGGAAACGAGCGTCGAACTCGTCCCCGTCTATCAAAAACGGATCATCGAAGAGGCCAACGACGCGGGCAAGTTCGTCATCACCGCGACGCAGATGTTGCAGTCCATGATCAACGAGCCGCGCCCGACGCGCGCGGAGGCTTCGGATGTGGCGAACGCCGTCTGGGACGGCTCGGACGCGTTGATGCTGTCCGCAGAGACCGCGACCGGCCAGTACCCGGTGGCGACGGTGGCGACGATGGCGCGCATCATCGAATCGGCGGAGACCGGGCGCAGCACCGGATCGAGCATGGTGACGAAGTGGGCGGGCAAACAGTCCGGGCGCGTGAGCCGCGCGATCTGCGAGGCGGCGGCCTTCGCGGCGGAGGAGATGAACGCGCAGGTGCTCGCGGTCTTCACGGAGTCGGGTCTGATGGCGCGGCGTCTGTCGGCCTTGCGCCCTGCGCAGCGCATCGCCGCGCTCACGCACTCGCGCGAGGTGATGAACGAACTCGCGCTCAACTGGGCGGTCGAGCCTTACGTCTACCCGCCGCCTTCGACGACCGAAGGCATGATCGCGGCGGGCGACCGCACACTGATGGAAGCGGGCGTCGTGCAGCATGGGCAGATCGTCGTGCTGATGGCCGGGCGTTTGTCGGGGCTGGGGCTGTCGAGTTCGATGACGCTGCACGCCGTCGGCGAAGACATCACCAAACAGCCGTGAATTAGAGTTGATTGCGCGCTGGCAAATCTCTGCGGGAGAAATATCCGAGTGGCTGCCGCCGTTCCTCTTCGCGTCCGCCGTGCTCGTCTCCGCCTGGGTGCTCTACGATTCGCGCCGACGCGCGCGCCCGCTCTACGCCGTCTGTGCGTGGACGCTCGCCACGCTATTGTCGCCGCCCATCGTCCTGCCCCTCTACCTCGCCGCGCGACTCTTCACACAAAAGCCCGGCGCGCCCGTTGAAGTCGAACCCGACACTTCCGAGAGCGAACCGGCAACTTCTCCGGCGGACATGCAGGCCGACGCCTCACTTGCGACGCAGCAGACGCAAATCTCAAGCGAAGCCGACCAACGACCGGACGAGCAAGCCGACGCTCACACGGTAGACGCCCGAACGGCGGAAGAGATTCGCTCGCACGCCCGGCACAGCAGAAGGAAGAACTATGCGCCCGCGTTCCTCTACGCGCTCGCGCTGCTCTTTGCGGGCGCGCTCTATTTCTACCGCGACTATCACAGTTTCGACGCGCACGCGGCGCGCGCCGCCAACGCGCGCCTGCTCGGCCAGCACGCCGCCTCGATCCGCTCCTACCGCGCCGCGCTGCGCATCAGCGACGACGCGCACACGCGCAAACTCCTCGCCGTCCAACTCGCCGAAGACGGCCAGATGGAAGCCGCGCTCGCCGAGTTTCGCGCCGCCGAACGCGCCGGTGACGACGACGAACTGCTCCCCTACCGCATTGCCCGCGCCCTCGACTCGATTGGCCGTCCGGCGGAGGCTATCGTCGAATACCAAAAGTTTCTGCGTGGAAATTGGTGCGCCCGTTCGCCGCTCGATGCGCGCTGCGCGGAAGTGGCCGCTCGTTTGGGGCACACACGAGGCGGCGTGGTCGCACAGTGAAGGTTCGGAAGATTCCGCCAAATGATGTTTGAAGTGGGATGAGGCGTAGAGGCTCAAGGTGCGGGCGTCGTTACCGGAGAAAAATATCCTTCGCGGCTGCGCACGAACAGGTTCTTAATTTTTACGGGCGGCGTGACTTTAATTTTGACCTTGTTCCACTTGCCGCCTGGTGCCGAATTGGTAGGGGCGAACCCGACGACGTACTGGCAGCGCAACTCCAGCGCCATACGATCTATCACCTCTTCCACCTCCTTCCCTTTACTTGGGAAGTAAGACCGCCCGCCGGAGAGGGCCGTAAGTTCATGGATTTTCTCCTGCTGCCATCCCGCAGGCGAGTTGAGTGTGGACAAGCAGACGGCGTAGATCAACACGCCTGATGATCTTATGAGATTTTGCAACTCGCTAAATTTATGCGTTGAAGCATTGTCTTCGTTGCCGTCGGTAATAATGAAGAGGACGCGCTTCGGGTGTGCACCGCTCGCCAACTTACCGAGTGCGGCGAAGCAGGCGTCGTAGAGGGCGGTACGCCAGTAGGGTATCCGCTTCTTCGTCTCCCCCTCCTGCGACTTCGTCTTGGTTGCCTTGCGGAGCCCCTCGATAATCGCCCCCTCGTCGCGCGTCCAATCGGCCAACTCCCGCCACTCGCGGTTAAACTCACCGATGAAATATTCGTTGTTCGGGTCGCTCCGCTGGATGAATCTGGCCGTCGTCTGCTTGGCGGCATGAACGTCTTCCGCTCTCATCGAGCCCGACACGTCAATGAGGATGCCGACGCTCGCGGGCACTTCGTCATGGTTGAAATAACTGACCTCGCGCTGACTCTTCCCTTCAAAGACCGCGAAGGCATCTTTCGTCAGGCCGGTGATGAACTCGCCTTTCTCACCGCTAACTGTAACGGTCAACTTGATCATGCCGGAAGTGTCCGGGGCATCTCGTGCGACGGCAGCGGCGGCGGGCGACGTTTGTTGCGCGGGGCGCGTCGCGCCGGACGGGGCGACGTGCAGGAGAGGTAAGACGAGAAACGGGAAAATGAGAAACGCGCGCCGGCGCGACCGCTGAAGCGTAACTTTCATACCTCTCGCTCCGGTGAGAATAAAAGAACGATTTAACTACGGCGGGATGTGTGCCGTCGGCGACTCGCCGACCGCCCCTTCGCTATTCCGCGCTGAGGACCTGGCGGATCGTCTCGCTCAACTCTTTGGTCGGCTGCTTGGTGGCGACGGGTTTTTGCGGGTTGCGCC
The DNA here is from genome assembly GCA_035633995.1 of Pyrinomonadaceae bacterium. Classification (GTDB taxonomy): domain Bacteria; phylum Acidobacteriota; class Blastocatellia; order Pyrinomonadales; family Pyrinomonadaceae; genus JAIVJZ01. Next base: position 6,756 of record DASQDV010000580.1, read on the forward strand.
AGTTGTCGAGGATGGCGACTTTGTGCGAGCAGGCGACGGTGCAGAGCGGCGCGCAGGGTTTCTCGGCGTGGTACTCGCGGCGGAAATCTTCCATCGTGTAATCGGCGAGCGGGATGCCGGGGTAGCCGCGCTGCTGCGAGCAGTAGTGTACGAGTCCGTCCTCGCAGACGTAGAGGTAACGCGCACCGGCACGGCACTTCCAGTCGTTCGCGCGCCCTGCGGCCAGGTTGTCCTGAAACCAGCCGAGCCGTGCATACTCCTGCTTGCCGAGTCCCTTGAGTTCGCGATAGACGCGCGGCTCGCGTTCGGCCAGAGGCTTGAGTATGCCCTGCCCGTCGTGGATGACGCCGACAGTGGTGGAGAAACCGAGTTCAAGCGCGCGCCGCCCGATGACGAGCGCGTCTTCCGGGTTCTTGATGCCGCCGCCGATGACGGAGTTGATGTTGACGTGAAAATCCGAGTGCTCGGCGAGCCACTGCAAACGCTTGTCGAGCAACTTCAAACTCTTCTTCGAGACTTCGTCGGGCGCAACGTTGTCGATGCTGATCTGTAAATATTCCAGACCCGCCTCGTTGAAGCGTCTGATCTTTTCGGGCGTGAGGTAGAAGCCGTTGGTGATGAGACCGGCGATCATGCCGCGACGGCGTATGTGCCGGACGATCTCGAAAATGTCGGGGTGCATCATCGGCTCGCCGCCGGAGATGGTGACGATGGAGGTCTTCAGGTCGGCGAGTTTGTCGAGGCGCCGCAGCATCTCTTCGGTCGGCACATGTTCGGAGAAGTTGTCATACTCGTTGCAGTAAGCGCAGGCGAGGTTGCAACGGCGCATGGGGATAACGTGCGCCAGCACGGGATGGTTCGGCGATAAAAGCCCGCGCGCAATGAAACTGACTTCGCGCGCTTTAAGTTTAAGGAAACTGCTTCTCTTCATCTGGCCGTCGGTTAAAGAGCGCCCCGTTCTTTCTCCAGCGCCCGCGCTTCTCTCGCGCCCCACCTGTTGTGATGCTGCCGCTTCTTCGGACTCGGGAGAGAAGATACGAAATCTGCGTGCCTGAAAGCAAGAAGACTCTGGAGCGTTGCGGCACCGGGCGCATGCAGAAACAGCAAAGGGTTCCGGTCTTCGACGAGCCAGAACCCTTTGGCTGTGTTCAGCGTCCTGAAACTTAGCCGCGAACTTTCTTGATGTCCGAG
>DASQDV010000581.1:0-3641 GCA_035633995.1 Pyrinomonadaceae bacterium
CGTGGGTCGTCGTCGCGGGCGGCTTCCTCTGGCTCTTTATCATGGTCGGCCTGACCATGAGCGACTACCTCTCGCGCGGGCTGCTGACTTATCCGAGGTGACGGCGGCGGCAGAGTTTGGCCTGCGCTCACGCGCATGTGATTCTTTCGAGAGAAGCCCGAATTCGTTTCGGGCTTCTCTTTTTTGAACCTCGCGGCGCGCGCAGACGTTTACCTTATCAATAGCGCGCGCGTTCGGGAACCGGAAAAATCTTTTCGTGTTGTGGAAAGTGCACGGGCGCGGATAGAATCAGGCGGCGACGGCCGTTTTATCAAACGAATCTCTGAAACGCGGACAGGTGGCGGTGATCTATGGCTGACAAGTGTAACAATTGCGGCGCGGAGCTGTTCGAGGGGCAGCAGTTCTGCCGCGCGTGCGGCGCGCCGACGCGCCAGTTCTCCGGCGAAGACCTGCCCACGCAGATGTTGCCGGGTCAACAACAGCCGCCGCAAGCCACAGTGCCAGACCCGCTCAGCACCGCGCCGCTCTCCGGCGGGCGCGACACCTCCGACCCGGTCTACGCCACGAACTTCCCGCGCTATCAACCTCCGCCCGTGCCGCAGCAGCGCCCAACCTCGCCCGGCGGCATCCAGCCGCCTCCGCCGTCCCGTCGCCGCTCGCGCGTTTGGGTCTACGTCGTGCTCGCCCTGCTCGTCTTCTTCGGCGGGGCGTCGCTTCTCGGCGGACTCTTCTTCGCCAAACGGACGCCCCAGCGCTTCGTCAAGGTCAACGCGCGCCCGCACGTCGGCGTCCCGCCCATGCCGCCGCCGCATCCGCAGCACCCGAGGGACAGGGACGCAGGCGAAGGCGCGCTCGTGGGCGACGAAGGGGCGGAGGTGTCTGCGAACCAGACCATCATCACGAAGACCTACCCGCTCGCGCCGGGCGGCTCCTTCGAGTTGCGCAACATCAACGGCGACATCCGCATAGAGGGTTGGGACGAACAGCAGGCCGAAGTGAAGATCATCAAGCGCGGCGGAAGCCCCGAGGCGCGCGATGCCCTGAAGATCGTGCGCGAGCAGAGCGGAAATCGCCTCGCCATCAGCACGACGCCGGAGATGCGCGCGGGCGGCGTCGAAGAAGTGCGTTACGAAGTGAAACTGCCGCGCAATTTGCGCGAGTTGGAGATCATCTCGAACAACTCCAACGTCGAACTCGCCGACACGAACGACGCGTCCGTTTCAGTCGTCGTGCAGCGCGGCAACATCGGGCTTGAAGACGTGAACGGCATGGTCAACACGCGCACGATGAAAGGCAACACCAAAGTCCTGATCGGCGAGGGCGCACGCATCGCGCCGCAGGTCTTCAACGGCATCAACGGCAACATCGAACTAGAACTCGCCCCGGACGTGAACGCCGAAGTCAAAGCCGAAACCGTCAGCGGCAACATCGACATTGACGAAGAGTTCGACATCAAAGTCGAGAAACGAATGGTCGGCCAGCAAGCCGCCGGGCGCATTGGCAAAGGCGGACAGCCCATCGTCATCAAAAACGTCAGCGGCAACATCAAGATCAAAAGTTGAAGCGTCAAAGTTTATAGCGAGCGGCGATTGAGCGTGGACTGAAAGCGGGACTCAACGCCGCCGGGCGCGGAGACGAAACTAAAGAGCGGTCGCGGAGAGAGAAGATATTCGATCTCCGCGCCCGCTCTGCTGTGTCTCTGCCGTGAAGTTTGTTAATTCCTCTCCAATCGCAGGCCGCTGTAAATCTCACCTGACAGCCCGATAAGTATTGAGTTTTGCGGTGGATTCAAGATATAAGTCCGCTGCAATTTCGTGTCTGACCTGACGCTGAAAAGGAGATTGAAACCATGAGGAATTTAGCCCGGACAATGATGTGCCTCTGTGTTCTCACACTCGCGTTTGCTAACCTCGCCGTCGTCGGACAAAGGAGGGTGCCGAGGATTTTCAGGCCGGAGCGAAGCCAGCCCGCTCCGGCCTCATCGCCGACGCCGGGTGCATCTCCGGCGCAGGTTCCGGCCACAGCCGCGCCACAAGCTACGGCTCAAGCGGCGTCCGCGCCGCAGACGTACAAGCCCGCCATCGAATACCAATCGTTCATGCAACTGCGTTTCTACGAAAACCAGGGCGGCTTTTTAGTCGAGGACTTGGAGGTGGTCTTCCCGCCGCCAGGCAAACCGAAAGCGACCTTTGTGATCTCACGGGCGAACGGGCAGGTCGTCAACACCGTCCCGCTGCGGCTGGAAGCGCCGCTCGCCAGCTACACCGCGTTCGGGATGTTCAAGCCGGACGGCGTTCCCGGCAACGCGCCCATCGGAGAGCCGGGCGATTACGTGCTGTCGGTTCACATCGACGGGCAGCCGATCACGACCCTGCCCTTCCAGATGAAGCGCGAGGTGAACAACGACCCCTTCAACCCGAAGACCACCTTCGTGCGCGAAGGCCCCTGGCGCGACCTCGCCTATTTTTCCAACCGGCCTGAAGTGCCCGACAGTCACCTTGAATTTAGCTGGTGGACGAGCCTGAGAGAGTTGCCGCCCGGCACCAAAAATCCTCTGGTCACGCTGCACATACTCCACGCCGGGCAGGAGATCGCGGCGACGCGAAGCCCCGTCGTGCCGACGCAAACCGACTGGCAGTTTCTCTATCAGGAATTTCACTTCCCGGCCGAGAAACAAATTCGCTGGATGACGCTGGCCGATCTGACGAAGCGAGACGGCGAGTACACGGTGGTGGCGAAGGTCAACGGAAAACCCTTTAAGAGCTACCGGGCGGAGGTCAGGGGCGGCCAGCTTCAGCGGCATCCGCGAAACCGTCTGGACACGGAACCGCATACCGATTTCATCTCACCGCGTCTCGTGGACGTTTCGGCGCGCACAAGCTCGAACTACGCGATGCGCGAGACTTACTGGGTCAGGAAGAACTAGAGCGGGATAGTCGGCCAACAATTTACGCCTCCGCGCTTTCTTCGCGCCTCCGGCGCCTTTGCGTCAGCATAATTTTCGCGCAAAGGCGCCGGAGGCGCGAAGGGAAGCGGCATATCGGGTGGCGTCCGGCGTTTGAATCGGTATAATCGTTCGTCGCTTCATAAGCGCGTCTCTCTCCCAAAGTTCCAAGTGTTCAAATCCGGGAAGGTTTCTCCGTCGAGGAGTGTTTGATGGCAATTTCGCTCAAGCCCGAACATCTAAAGCGTTACAAAGATATCGCCGTGCTGTTTATAAAGTACGGTCGCTCCGATCTGGTGAAGACGAGCGGACTCTCGCTCGCGCTCGACGAAGAGTCGCCGGTCATGACCGCCACAGCCGCCGTGCCCGAAGCGGGCGAACTCGCCGCCGACCTCGAACGTCTGGGGCCGACCTTCATCAAACTCGGCCAACTGCTCTCCACGCGCGCAGACATTTTGCCGCCGCCATACCTCGAAGCCCTCGCGCGCTTGCAGGACAAGGTCGGGCCGTTTTCTTTCGCCGATGTCGAGCGGATAGTTGAAGACGATCTCGGGGTGCGGCTGTCAAAGGCGTTCAACCGTTTCGACTCCGTGCCGATGGCGTCGGCCTCGCTCGGTCAGGTGCACCGCGCGGAGATGCGCGACGGGCGCGAAGTGGTGGTCAAAATCCAGCGCCCCGACATCCGCGAACAGATCGT
>DASQDV010000582.1:0-2484 GCA_035633995.1 Pyrinomonadaceae bacterium
TGTGGGTCGCGGGCGGGAAGACGCCGCCGCAACGCGAGGTCGCGCAGGAGCGGGTCGAACTCATCCCCGACCGGAAAAGTTATGCGGGCGGCGAGACGGCGGAGATTCTCGTGCAGTCGCCGTTCGCCCCGGCGGAGGGCGTCCTGACGCTCAGGCGTTCCGGCCTGCTTCGCACCGAACGCTTCACCATGAGAGAGAGTTCTCACACGCTGCGCGTGCCCGTAGAAGAGGCGATGACGCCGAACGTCAACGTGCAGGTTGATCTCGTCGGCGCGGCGACGCGCGTGGACGACGCGGGCGTCGAGATGTTGAATGTGCCGAAGCGACCGGCCTACGCGACGGGCGAGATCAATCTCGACATCCCTCCCGCGTCGCGTCGCCTGAGCGTGCGTGCCACGCCGCGCGAGGCGGTGCTCGAACCCGGAGCGGAGACGCTCGTTGACGTTGAAGTGAAAGACGCCGCAGGACGCGCGGTCGCAGGCACGGACACGGCGGTCGTCGTCGTTGACGAATCCGTGCTCGCGCTGACCGCTTACAATCTTCTCGATCCGCTCGGCGTGTTCTACGCACACCGGAGCGAAGATGTAGACGATTATCATTTGCGCGAGCGGCTGAAGCTGGCGAATCCCGCAGAGGTCAAAGAGAAGATGGCGGACGGCGCGGGCGTTGGCGGCGGGGTGGGCAGAGGCGTCGCCAGGAGAAGCCGTGGAGTTGTATCGGGCAATGTCGGAGAGTTGGGGGCAACCGTGCATGATCAGATGTATATATTGACCGAGGCGGTAGAAGTATCTGCCGCGCCGCCGATGCCGACGCCTGCACCTGTCGGCGAACCGGGGGCGGAAGAAGTGATCCAGCTTCGTCAAAACTTCAACGCCCTCGCCGTCTTCGCCGCGTCGCTGCCGACCGACGCGAACGGGCGCGCGCAGGTGAAAGTTAAACTGCCCGATAACCTGACGCGCTACCGCATCATGGCCGTCTCGGTCGCGGGCGGCAAACAGTTCGGCGCGGGCGAATCAAACATCACCGCCCGCCAGCCGCTCATGGCGCGGCCTTCCGCGCCCCGCTTCCTCAACTTCGGCGACCGCGCGGAACTTCCGGTCGTCCTGCAAAACCAGACCGACGCGGCGATGAGCGTCGCCGTCGCCGTGCGCTCCACGAACGCCGACCTGACGGAAGGCGCGGGTCGCCGCGTCCAGGTGCCAGCCAACAACCGCGTCGAAGTGCGCTTCCCCATCGCGGCAATCAAACCCGGCACGGCGCGCTTTCAAATCGCCGCCGCTGCGGGCAATAAAGCCGACGCCGCGCAAGTCTCTTTCCCCGTCTATACGCCCGCCACGACCGAAGCCTTCGCCACCTACGGCGTGATCGACACGGGGGCGATCTCGCAACCCGTCAAAGCCCCTGCGGGCGTCGTACAGACTTTCGGTGGCCTTGAAGTCACGACCGCCTCCACCCAGTTGCAGGAACTCACGGACGCCGTTATCTACCTCGTCAATTACCCTTACGGTTGCTCCGAGCAGATCGCTTCCCGCGTCATCGCGCTGGCCGCGCTCAAAGACGTGCTTACCGCCTTCAAGACGAAAGACCTGCCCACGCCGCAGGCCATGCGCGACTCGATGAGCGTCGATCTCAAACGCCTGCAAGGGCTGCAAAACGAAGACGGCGGTTTCGACTTCTGGCGACGCGGCAACCGTTCAGTGCCTTATGTCTCCGTCCACGTCGCGCACGCGCTCGTGCGTGCAGGGAGCAAGGACTTCGCCGTGCCCGCCGAGATGTTGAGCAAGTCGCAAAATTATCTGCGCCAGATAGAGAGCAAGATTCCGCGCGACTACAGCACCGAATCGAAGCGCGCGATCCGTGCTTACGCGCTCTACGTGCGCGCGTTGATGAAAGACCGCGACACGGCGCGTGCGCGCAGGCTCATCGCCGAGGCGGGCGGCGTCGAAAAGCTTTCCATCGAATCGCTCGGCTGGCTGCTTCCAGTCCTATCGGGCGATGCCGCTTCATTGCAAGAGAGGCAGGCCATCCTCCGCCACCTGAACAACCGCGTCACGGAGACGGCGGGCGCGGCGCATTTCGCCGACGCCTACAGCGACGGCGAGTACACCATTCTTCATTCCGACCGCCGCGCCGACGGCGTCATCCTCGAAGCACTCATCGGCGAACAGCCGAAAAGCGACCTCATCCCGAAACTCGTGCGCGGACTGCTCTCGCACCGCAAGCGCGGGCGCTGGTCTAACACGCAGGAGAACGTCTTCATCCTGCTCGCGCTCGACCGTTACTTCAACACCTACGAACGCGCCACGCCCGATTTCGTTGCGCGCGTGTGGCTCGGCGGCGGTTACGCCGGAGAGCAGGCGTTCAGGGGACGCTCGGTTGATCGGCAACAACTCAACGTGCCGATGTCCACTCTCGTCGAGCGCACCTCAAGCGCGCCCGCCAACCTGACCATCGGCAAAGAAGGCGCGGGGCGGCTCTACTTCC
>DASQDV010000583.1:0-3769 GCA_035633995.1 Pyrinomonadaceae bacterium
CCAGTCGTAGGTGATGTCTACGAGCAGGCCCTCCTGTTTGAAAGTCCAGATGCCGCGCCCCTGCAAGTCGCCGACGGCTTCGAGCGTCGAGCCGTAGGGATGGCGCGATTCCGTCACGCGAAACTGCCAGCGCAAACTGTAAGGCAGATAACCGCGCGTCTGTAGGCTGACGAGTTTCCCGACGCCCTCCGCATCGCCCTCCTCCAAGACCTGCACGTCCAGATAAGTCGCAGGCCACCAGCGCCGCAAGTCCGCCACGTCCTTAAAGACGTTTGACACTTCCTCGCACGTCCCTTCGACGCGCCAGCGCGAGATGAAATGATAATCGGCAATTGACATGAGAGAGTTTTCGCTTCCTTAATTTTGCTTCCCCGTTGATTAACCGCCCTCCGCCTTCGCCGCGCGCTGCTTCTGTTGATAGAGGAACGAGACGGCGAGCAGGATCGCGCCGAGCACGAGGAACGAGACGATGCGGTAGAACTTTTCAAGCACGGCCAGATCGAGGAAGAAGACTTTGAAGGCCGTCCCCGACAGGAGCAGCAAGGCCATGATGCGCAGCAGGCGGTTCGCGCGGCGGTGGCCGTAGAGCAGCATCGCGCCGCCGTAGAGCGTCCAGACGAGCGAAAGCGAGAGACCCTGCGCGAGGCGCAGGTCGCGCGTCTCGCGTCCGGCGAGCGTGCCTGCGCGGATCAGTTTCTCGAAGTAGCCGGTGGCTTCGAAACTGAGCGCGATGATGGCGTAGAGGTTCGCCGCGACGGTGAGCGCGACGAGAACCGTGCGCCGCTCGCGCTCGTCTATCTTGTCGGCGTGGACGTAGAGCCGCGCGGCGTACCAGAGCGCGGCGATAAGCGCGGCGAAGGCGGCGAAGGTGTGATTGACGAGCGGGAAATGCCACGCGGCGTTGTAGAACGCGGCGTCGAAGGCGAGGACTTTCGCGCCCGTCACACAGAGCCAAGCGAGCGCCGCGTAGCGCAACACGGGCAGGCGTCGCCGCACGCCGACGACGAGCGCGGCGAGCGCGTAGAAAGCCCAGAGCACGGTGAGCGTAAACTGGCGCGCGTTCTGGATCGACCTGTAAGCGTCGTAGTCTTCGGGGCTGACGGAGGCGAGGCGCGCGCTGAAGTAGTCGTATGCGTCAACGGTGAGCAAAGTTAAAGCCAGCACGTTGGCGGCGAGGATGAGGACGGCGCTGATGGTCTCGCGTTCGTTCCTGTCAACCTTCTCGCCCTCGCGGCGGTAGAGCCAGACTGCCCCGCCGATGGCGGCGACGAGCGCGGCGGCCGAGACGGCGCGGCGGTTCAGGAGCGGCACGAACGTCTCGTTAGCGCGATAGGCGAACTCGTACATGTCCGCCGTGAACCAGTGGAGGAGGGCGACGGCGAAGACGGGAAGCGCGGCGTAGCGCGGCGCGTCGGTCGAAGCGCGCAGGCCGATCCATGTGAGCATCAAGCCTTCCATCGCCCAGACAATCGTGACCCAGTGCTGGTCGAGCTGGATGGCGGCGGCGAGCGTGAAGAAGGTGACGGCTGCGCCGATGTAAGAGAGCGCGAGCAACTTGTCTGCGCGGTGGCGATGGTAAGTGAAATAGAACAGGAGGACGTAGAAGCCCGACCACAGGAGCGCGTAGGAGCCGAGGATCGGTTGATACTGGTCTTCCAGAAGCGCGTAGCTGGCGGCGAAGAAGAGCGTGGCGTTCGTGATGATGAGCGAGATGTCGAACCAGCGCGCGGGTCGCTGCTTGATGACGTTGTAGACGACGCCGAGCGCGTTGAACATGAGGAAAAAGAGCGTCAGGAAAAAGAGCGTCGTCCAGAGTTTCGACTCGTCGTACCACCTGAGCCACCACCCGGCGAACATCAGGACGGTGGCGAAGAAGGCCAGGTGGTTGAGGCTGCGCCAGCGCTTGAAGTAGGCGAGCGCGAGCACGCCCGAGTTCAGAAGCGCGACGTAGCCGAAGAGTCCGATTTGATTGTCCACGCCGGTCGAGAGCATGACGGGCGTGAGGAAGCCGCCGATGAGGCCGAGCACGGCGATGGCGTAAGCGTGGTAGCGCGCGGCGAGCAGCACGGCGGTCGTCGTCACGGCGATCATCAGGAGGAAGGCCGGGAGGACGCCGATCAGATCGTAGAAGACGCGCGCGGCATAGACCGTCAAATAAAGGATGAGGATGCCGCCGCCCGAAAGGACGTAGGCGTAGCTGCGGTAGCCGCGCGCGCGCAGGCGTTCGGCGGCAAAGAGTATGCCCGTGCCCGCGAGCGCGCCGAGCAGGACTTGCCCGCGCTGCCCCAGCCAGTCGTTGTCGAAGGCGTATTTGAGGAAGAAGCCGACCGCCAGCGAGACGGCGATGATGCCGACCCAGTTTAAGAGACTTCCGCCGATGAGTTGTTCGAGATCGCGTCGCGGGGGCAGAACGCCGCCCGCTCCTTCTGCCTCGTTCGTCGCCGCGTTGTCGTGCGCTCCTCCTCCTCCTACGGCGCTCGCCTCCTGCTGCCACGTTCCGGCGCGCGGCGCGGCGAAAGGTGTCGCCGCATCGTCGCCGCCGACGCCTCCTGCGTTGTGCGCGGACTCACCGCCACTGCGTTCGCCCGCGTGAAAATCTTCGCGCGTCGTTGTGTCGCCCGTCGTTGTGTTGCGCGCTTCGTCTTGAGGTTGCGCGCCGCCGCCGACTGCGCCGGAGGCTGTGCCTTGCGCGAACGGGCGCGGCTGTGTCGTCGCGTCCGCGAGACCGAGTTGCCGCTCGACGGCGCGCAGGCGCGCAGACTGTTCGCCGATGGCGCGTTCGAGTTGATCGAGCCGCGCGAGCAGTTGGCGGTTCACGTCGGCTGCGTTGTTGTGGCCGCTGCTGCTACGCCCGTCGTCTGCCGTTTGCGAGTGTTCGTCTTCAGGCATAAAAGTTACGCGCCCGTATTGAGAATGAGCGTTCGTTTAGATGCTGTCTGAAAAGCTTTGAAGCCCCGAAGGGGCGTCCGTGCAATAGCCCGGTGCATTGCGCCGGGTAAAAGTTAGAAATGAGCAGCAAGCCCTGAAGGGGCGACATCGTTGGTAACATCGGCGACTATTTCGCCCTTTCAGGGCTTGCACATCACCGGGGCTGTTTCCTGGGGCGTTGCCCCAAGTTATTGAATCTCGCCCCTTCGGGGCTTTTAAAACAGCTTCTTAGTCTCTAACCGTCTCTGTCACCGGATCAAAAGTGCATCGCCGCGCGCCCGTCAGATTGTATTACGTGTCGGCGCGGCGGGCATCACCGAAGCGGCGGCCTCTTCGCCGAGCGCGAGCATCTCTTCGCGCAGGCGTTTGCGCTCGACCAAAAGTTCTTTGAAGAACCAGCGGCGCGTCAGGTAGAAGCGTATGGCGCGCGCGCCGCCGACGAAGCCGTCGAGTTTCTCGAAAAAGAGCAGCGCGACGTAGGCCGAGACGGGGGCGAGGACGAGCGCGAGGAGGATGCCCGGATAACCGAAGAGGTAGAAGAAGACTACGCAGAGCGCACCCCACGTCAGCGGAAACAGGAGCATCGCGGCGATGAGTTTGATGGTTGAGACGACATCGTCGTCGCGGCGCGCGACGGCGACCGAGATGAAGCCGGCGAGTTTGTAGGCCGGGTAGTGCACGGCGATGCCGAAGAGCGCGAGGGGAAACCAGCAGAGCACGGGCAGGACGCGCGTGCAGAAATACCTGGCGACCGTCGCGGGCGAGGCGGCGGGCGCGGACAGGTCTTCGTGGTCAACCCCGGCCTGACGTAGTTGTTCCTCGTAACGGTGGATGCGCGCTT
>DASQDV010000584.1:0-1514 GCA_035633995.1 Pyrinomonadaceae bacterium
GATCGAACCCGCGACCGATGCCCTGTGGGACACCGACGCGAGCGAGATGACGGCGGACGGGCGGCTGCTCGCCTACGCGCTCAACCGCGAAGGCTTCAGCGAACTCTACGTGCGGAAACTCACGGACGGCGGAACCGGCGACGGGCGCGATACGCCCGTTGCATTGCCGGGCAAAGGCGTCGTGAGCGGCCTCGAATTTTCGCAGGACGGGCGCAAACTCGCCTTCACCTTCGCGGGCGCGCGCTTCAACCCGGACGAGTGGCTCTACGACTTGAAGACGCGCAAACTCGAACAGGTCACGCGCGCGTCGCGCGCCGGAATCCCGCAGTCGTCCTTCGCCGAGCCGCAGCTCGTTCGTTACAAAACTTTCGACGGGCGCGAGATTCCCGCGTGGTACTACAAGCCGCAGAACGTACACATCAGCGGCGCGGCTCACGCTTTGCCCGTCATCGTCAGCGTGCACGGCGGGCCGGAAGGGCAGGAGCGCCCTGCATTCAACCCCACCTATCAATACTTCCTCTCGCGCGGTTACGCCGTGCTCGCGCCGAACGTGCGCGGCTCGACCGGCTACGGCAAGACCTACACGCACCTCGACGACGTAAAACTGCGCGAAGATTCGGTGAAGGATTTGGCGGCGGCGGTTGATTGGTTGAAGACGAGCGGCGGCGCAGACGCGCGCCGCATCGCCGTGATGGGCGGCAGCTATGGCGGCTACATGACGCTCGCCGCCATCACGCTCTATCCCGATTTGTGGGCGGCGGCCATCGAACTGTTCGGCATCTCTAACTTCGAGACGAACCTGCGCAACACCTCCGGCTATCGCCGCAAACAGCGCGAACGCGAATACGGCACGCTCGCCAACGACCTGGAATTTTTGCGCTCCGTCTCGCCCATCTACAAAGTGGATCGCATCAAAGCGCCGCTCCTCGTCTTTCAGGGCAAGAACGACCCGCGCGTGCCCTACACGGAGTCCGAGCAGATCGTCAAAGCCCTGCGCGAACGCAACGCGCCCGTCGAATACACACTCTTTGACGACGAAGGACACGGCTTCGTCAAACTCGCCAACCGCCTTGTCGTCTACCCGAAGATCGTAGACTTCCTCGAACGACACATGAAATAGGTTTCAGGTCGCGGGTTCCAAGTTTCAAGTCTGAAAGGTCTTCAGTCTGTAACTTGAAACCTGCAACCTGCAACCTGCAACATGAAACTCCCTATGCTCGCCGTCGTCAACTGTTCACAACTCGTCACGCTGGGCGGCGCGGCGCGCCCGCGCGTGGGAGCGGAGATGCGCGAACTCGGCATCGTAGAAGACGGCGCAATGCTCGTCGGCGACGACGCGCGCATCACGCGGGTCGGCACGCGCGGCGAGATCGAGCGGCTCATCACGATCGAGTGCGAGGTTGTGGATGGCGGGGGGCGGAGCTATGTGCCCGGCTACGTGGACGCGCACGCGCACCCGGTGTTTGCCGGGACGCGCGCGGGCGAGTTTGAGCAGCGCGCGGCGGGCGCGACCT
>DASQDV010000585.1:0-4229 GCA_035633995.1 Pyrinomonadaceae bacterium
TTCGGGATGGCCGTGCGCGCGCTCTCCTATATCGAGACGCACGGCGCGGACGGCCTGCGCGAAGCGACCGAAGCCGCCGTCCTCAACGCGCGCGTTATCGCGCACGGGCTGTCTTCTGATTACGACAAGCCCTTCGACGCCCCGCCCATGCACGAAGTCGTTTTCACCGACAAACGGCAGGCGCGAAAAGGCGTCCACACGCTCGACATCGCCAAGCGTCTCATCGACTACGGCTTCCACCCGATGACCATCTACTTCCCGCTCATCGTGCAGGGCGCGATGCTCATCGAACCGACCGAATCCGTCGGGCGACAGGAGATACAACAATTCATCGAAGCCATGCGCGCCATCGCACGCGAAGCGATAGATAATCCCGAGCTTGTGACGAACGCGCCGCACACCACGCGCATCGGACGACTCGACGAAGCCGCCGCCGCGCGCAAACCCGTCCTGCGCTGGCGTCCCGAAGAGAAAGCCGCCGTCGCATAAACAAACCTTCCCGAATGAAGCGCGCCGCGCGAACTTCAATAAGTTCACGCGGCGCGCTTCGTTTGTTCATACATTCAACTCAACCGCCGTCGCGCGGCTGCTGTATTCCTGTCGTGCCTGCCGTAATTGATGATACGAAAATGAGCCATGTGCTTGTGACGCGTAACGTCACGTGCTTCTTCAAGCAGTTAAGACATGGGCAGACTTAGTCAACTAATAACATGATTATGCAGGCGCAAGCTTCGACAACTCGTTCAGGCGCGCCGCCGTGCATAACATTCTTGTCAAGATGCCTGCTCTGATGTAGATTGTGGGATTATCGCGCCGGGTGAATTCAAGGCGGTAGGATGGGACTGTTAGTATGGAGAACCCTCTTAAATGACAAATGACGATCAATGGCTGATGCGCATCGAAGGCGCGTTATCTGCTCACTTCTTTCAACCGGACGGAAGTAGCCGACCCGGCACAGACTGGTCTGTGGGGCTGAAGCAGGGTGAGCGTGAATACCATGTCATGGTGCGAACTTACTTTAGCGACGACATGACCAAACGTGCGCGGGAAGACACCGAGTATCAGGGTCACACAGTGTTTGGATACTTGAACGACTTGCTGGCCGGAGGATGGCATCCCGATCAGGGCGGCGAGTTGGCGATAACAATACAGAATCCTGACGGTGAAGAAGAGCGCGCGGCAAGCAATCCCTGGTGGAAATTCTGGTAAGCCGGACTTGAGGTGTTCCCCGAAAGCAGCCTCGCCTGGCGAAGGCTTAGACGCAAACGCGCGCCAGCGTGCTTGCTGCCTTCGCAGGACAAGGCTCAGTCCATGTCGAGCGGGTTGCGGTAGGGCGTGTCTTTCTCCTTCTCTGCGCGCTTCATGGCCTCGCGGAATTTTTCTTCGAGTATGCGCTCGCGGTCTTTGAGCGAACCGAGTTCCTGCGCGAAGATTTGATCGCGCGTCTGCTTCTGCTTTTCCATGCCCTTCGCCATCTCTTCGAAAGAGGCGATGGGTTTTGTCTTCTCTTCGTGCGAGATGAGCGCGCCGGTCTGTGCGTCTATGATGAGCGTGGATTCGCAGCAGGGGCAGATGAGTGTGAAACGTGGGGTATCCGTCACAACCAGACTCCTTCGGTCGGGATTACGCGATAGCGCGAGCGAATTATAACACTTCGCGCGGGAACGAATAACAGAGGTTCGCCGTGAAAGAATAACAGAAAGGCGAAGGCCGGAAGCGCGACGCGTTCGACGCCGCCTCCGGCCTTCGCCTTCGATCTTTTCATTGTTCCCAATCAGGTGCGCTTACGGCTTCACGGCGTCTTTGATCGCGCCGCCAACTTTCTTCGCCCCGTCGGCAGTCTTCTCTCCAACCTTCTTCGCGCCCTTCACGACAGGCCGGCCAACATCCTCGGCCTTATCCGCCACGCCGCGTCCAACGTCTTCGGCCTTATCCGCGACGGGACGCCCGACATCTTCCGCCTTATCCGCCACGCCTCTGCCGACATCCTCGGCCTTGTCAGCCACAGGTCGTCCGACATCTTCGGCCTTGTCCCCCACGAACCCTGCGGCGTCCGCCACGGCTTCGCCCGTCGCCGTCAGAGCCTGATCGATCTTGCCCTCGGGCAGTTCACGCACCTGATTGCCGCTCGTGTAGACGCGCGCCGTGCGCTTGCCGGTTCTGGTATCGGTCGTGACGACGACGCGCTCGACGCGGCTGTTGTTTCTGAAAGTGCGCGTCTGCGTGCGCACGCCGTCAGCTTCGGTCGTGACGATCTCGCCGTCCGCCGCCGCGCCGCCGCCCGTCGCGGGCGACATGTTGGTCGCGCCGGCGCTCATGTTCGAGTTCGCCGCGTTGCTGTTTCCCGCATTAGTGTTATCACCACCGCCGCATCCGGCAGCTAAAATCGACAGAGCCAGTGCACACAGGCCCGTAGTAAAACGTTTTCCCACTTTTATCTTCCCTCCATTTTAAGCAGAATTATCTTTAACTAACGATATGCAAGCGCAACCGACGTGCCATGCTCTCTTTCGCCGTTTAACGACGAGTTTCTTGGTAAAAGACACGCGCCTGCCGTGCCCGCGCCGCCTCTGTGTACGATGGAGATGCAGCGCGTCCTTTATCCATACTTGAGATTGCAGACTTCGTCACTCAACATCAACCACTGTTTTTAAATGAATAGTCGAGCGGAGGTCTGAGATTTGACGTGTGACGCCCGCAGGTTTTAGCCTCCGGCATCAGTGAGGAAAAACATAAACTTCGATCAGCGATTCTCTTAATCAGCAGTTCTCTTAATCAGCGGTTTTCTTAATCAGCCGCTGCCTGATCTTCTCCGACAAGTACCAGGATATATAACCCGTGTACTTCTCCTGCAAATCCGCCCGACGCCAATCCTGCCCCGTGATGATCTTGCGGCATGTTGTCGCGCCGCAGCGACACTCCAAACGGTAAGTGTCGTCGTCGGTCGTCGCCCAATCGTGCGTCAACTCTTCGCCCGCAACGATGTCGCGCATAGCGACGAAGACGATCTGCCCGCGCACGCCGATGTTCGGCTCGCACGAGTGATTGCTGAAGATCATGCTGCCCTCTCGTTCGTCCTCTGCGAGCGGGCCGATGAAGAGGTCTTCGCCGATCTGTATTTCGGCGGGGCCGAGCGCGGCTTCAACTTCACGCAGCCTGTGACGGTCGAAGATGTGCCCGCCTTTGACGGCGACGATCTCGTCTTTCGCAAACGCCTCGACCGCGAACAGGCCGCGCCCATGAATCTTGCTCTCCTGCACCCTCGCCTTCGGGGAAATGTAAGATAAATTCGGCATGAAGAAACAGGGGGGCTAACTTTTATCGTCCTCGCCTCCGAATCGCGCTTCCGTCAGGTTGCCCCGGCGCGTACCGTGCGTGAGCGTCAACTGCGGGTAAGACCTCGGCTCCGCTTCCGTCGCCGCGAGTTCGAGCAACTGCTCGGCCTCCAGAATCAACTCTTCCGCGCCCTCAACCTCTACGAACAAACCGAACGGCAACTCGTCTATCACCACTTCGACGCCCGCTACGAGCCACGTCTCCCTGCGCTTCTCGTAGACGGCGGCGGGCGTGTAGCCGAGCGCGTCGAGTATGGCGGCGAGCGCGTCCGGGTCGGCCACCACCGTCTCGTCTTCTCGCCGCCGCTTGATGCCGTGCGAGCCTGCCATGCTCTCCTTAAAGGTGAAGACCGCGCGCCCGTTCACGCGGCGCAGGCGCAACACGCGATTGCCGCGCTCAAGCCCCGGCCCCGCGTACAAAGTGTTCTCCTCGAACTCTTCCCCGCGCGCCTCCGCCCCCAGCGCGCGCAACCGCTCACGCAAACGCGCAACCTCTTCACTTCCAACCCGGTATTTTTTCTCGATCTCGGTAGCCATGAATCCCTGTCAGTTGTCAGTAGTCAGTTGTTTGAATTTTTAGTTTTTTTATCCGCCATCATTCATCCCTAACTTTAGCAACAAACCCGCGCAACACAAACAACTGACAACTGACCGCATCTACGCTTGCCTGAGCCAGCGCAGGACTTCGGGGATGCTCGCGCTCTTGCCGTACATCAACATGCCGACGCGATAGATGCGCGCCGCCGCCCAGACGCAGACGACGACTGTGGCGAGGCCGATGCCGAGCGAAAGCGCGATCTGCCACAACGGCGGCGTCTCCGTCACGATCCGCACGAGCATCGTGATCGGCGAGAAGAAGGGCGCGATGGAGACCCAGAAGGCGAACGTCGAATT
>DASQDV010000586.1:0-1679 GCA_035633995.1 Pyrinomonadaceae bacterium
CTCTGCTCAACTACCGGATCACGGAAAAACTCGGCTCAGGCGGGCAAGGCACAGTTTACAAGGCTGTGGACACCCGGCTCGGGCGCACGCTCGTCGTCAAGGTGCTCTCGCCCGAATTGACTTCCCGCGAGTCAAATCTCAAACGTTTCGAGCGCGAAGCCCAACTCGCTTCGTCGCTCGACCACCCGAACATCTGCATCATCTACGGCCTGCACGAAGAAGGCGGCCTGCACTTCATCACGATGCAGTACATCGACGGCAAGAACGTGCGCCAACTCGTCAAAGGCCGCCCGCTCGAACTCCGCAGCGCCATCTCCATCACCATGCAGGTCGCGGACGCCCTGGCCGCCGCACACGCGCGCGGCGTCATCCACCGCGACATCAAGGCGGGCAACGTCATGGTGACGAAGAACGGCACGGCCAAAGTGCTCGACTTCGGCCTCGCCAAACTGCTCGACGAGAACAAGAGCAGCGGCAAGGGGTCTGAGCAACACCTGACCGAGATGGGCGTCCCCTACGGCACGGCCACCTACGCCGCGCCCGAACAGGCGACGGGCGCGCACGTCGATCATCGCGCAGACATCTTCTCAACGGGCGTCCTCTTGTACGAAATGCTGACGGGCATCTGGCCGTTTCAGGGCAAAACAAACGTCGAAGTGCGCTACGCCGTCTTGCACGACACGCCCGTGCGCATCGAAGAGTTCCGGCGCGATGCGCCGCCGCGCCTGCAAGAGATCATCGACCGCGCGCTCGCCAAAGACCCGAAGGATCGTTACCAGAAAGTCGCAGAGATGCGCGACGACCTGCGCGCCGTCAAGCGCGAACTGGCGGCGGCGGGCGCAACCACGCTCGACACGACCGACGAATTCGAACCCATCGCGCCGCGCCACCAGTCGAGCAACGCCTCGTTCGGTCGCACCTTCCGCCGCTGGCTGCGCAACATCACCGGCACTGAGACGCCTTCCGCCACGCAATCAACTTCCGCGCCGCCCACGTCCTCCTCGCGCAACATCTCCACCGCGCCGCACCGCTCCGAGGGCGAGACGCAGCACGGCACGAGCTTCTCCGAAACCGGGCAGAAGTCCATCGCCATCCTTCCCTTCCGCAATCTGAACGGCGACGCGGAGGTCAGCTTCTACGAATTTTCGCTTGCCGATGCGGTGATTACGGAACTGGCGCGCCTGCGCTCGCTCGTCGTGCGGCCGTCGTCGTTGATCGTGAAGTATCAGGGGCAGGAGCGCGACCCGCGCGAGATCGGCGAGGAGTTGAGCGTCGGCGCGGTGCTCGCCGCGAGCTTTCTGCGCGCGGGCGAGAAACTGAGAGTCAACGCGCAACTGCTCGACGTTTCCTCCGGCGACCTGCTCTGGTCTGATCGCATTGACGCCACCGCCGACGACATCATCGCCGTGCAGGACACCATCGCGCAGCGCATCGTCGAGGGCTTGCGCGTCGAACTGAGCGCGGACGAGAAAGACAAGCTCGCCACGCCCGCGACCGCCAACCCCGACGCCTACAACGTCTACCTGCGCGGGCGCAACGCGATGGGGCGCTACATCTATCACACGCTCGCCAACGAAGACGTGGAAGAAGCCATCGAGGACTTCAAACGCGCCATCGAACTCGACCCCAACTTCGCGCTCGCCCATTGCGCGCTCGGCGGCTGCTACGCCAACCGCGTC
>DASQDV010000587.1:0-1564 GCA_035633995.1 Pyrinomonadaceae bacterium
GGCGCGGCACTCTTCGTGAGTGCCGCGCCGCTTTCGTTCGCCGGTTAAGCGATTCTTGCTGCTTTAACGTCGTCCCGCGTTCAGGATGCGGACGAGCGCGAGGAAGATGTTGAAGGCGTCGAGGTAAAGGTCGAGCGCGCCCGCGATGTACTCGTTCGTCGGGTAACGGCGAATGATGTTCGACGTGTCGTAAAGGACGAAGCCGGAGAACAGCAAGAGCGTCGCCGCCGCCAGACCGAACGAGAGCGCCGATGAGCCGACGATGAACCAGTTCAGCAGCCCGCCTAAGATCATCACGATCAAGCCCGTCCAGAGCATCCCGCGCAGGAAGCTGAAGTCGCGCTTCGAGATGAAGACGTAAGCCGTCAAACCGCCGAAGATGCCGACCGTCAGCACGCCCGCCTGCACGAGCGACGCCGGATTGGTCTGGTTCACGTAGAACATCAGCGGCGAGATCACGACGCCCGTGAACGTCGTGAAGCCGAAGAGCGCGAGCAAATTGACTACCGGCACGTGGCGCACGGCGGTCGCGCCCATCACCGCGCCGAGCATCACCAGGAGCATGATGAACGGGTGCTCGACGGCATAGTTGAACAGCCATGGAATCGACATGCCGAGCATCACGCCGCCGATGGCAAAGAGCGTCGCCGCGAAAAAGAGCGCGTAGACTTTGCGTATGAATCCCATCCGCTCGGCGACCGAGGCCTCAGCCGCCGTCTGCGCCTGTAAACTGCCCCACCCGCCCGCGTTCTGCGGCGTCCAGGCCTGCCGCTCCTCGGGGGTGAAGCGCTGATTCGGGGACTGAAAATCGTTCATCGAAAACCTTCCTCCGTGAAAAATTCCAACTGAAAATTCCGGCACGCGCACCACGCGCGACGTGCACAAATTAAGATGCAGACGCCCGCGCGAAAGCTGCATCGCACGCGATTATACAACACGGGGCGGCGGTTCGGTTCAGGGCTTCGTCGAGAGCGCGTTGTACTTGCGCAAGATTTCGAGCGTGCGTTCGAGCGGCAGCGCTTCGACGGTCAGGCCGCCGCGCCCCGTCATCGTCTGTGCGCGAAAGAGCGAGTTGTAGATGGCCTCTTCCGTCGCTTCGACGACGGCGAGAAAGAGCGGCGACATGGCATCGTTCGACAAAAGTTTCACGTCGCGCGGTCGCAGCACCTCGGAGGGCTTCGTGTTGCGAGCGACGCGCACGCGGACTTCGGGCGCGGTCGAAAACGCTATCACGTAATCGCCGCTGCCGTTCGAGCCTGACGCGCCCGTCCTTCCCAGACCCATCATCCCGCGCGCCGCCATGCGCCTGAGGTTGCGCGCATCGACGGGCGCGTCCGTCGCGATGATGATGATGATCGAGCCGTCAGCCGCGTCCTGTAAGCCGCGTGAAGCCGCTTGTTCGTCCGCTGCCGCGCGCGTTTGCATGCCCGCCTCCTGAGCGGCGCGTTCGAGTTCTTCCCTGAGGTAGTACTTGCCGAGTTCGCGCCCGAC
Organism: Pyrinomonadaceae bacterium; assembly: GCA_035633995.1. Lineage (GTDB taxonomy): Bacteria > Acidobacteriota > Blastocatellia > Pyrinomonadales > Pyrinomonadaceae > JAIVJZ01. The sequence continues at coordinate 1,492 of DASQDV010000587.1, forward strand.
GGGTGCGCCGTTTATTGTGAGCACGCCGCCGTAATTTGTCTGCACGAGCGCGCCGACGGTGTAGCCGCCGAGC
>DASQDV010000588.1:0-3029 GCA_035633995.1 Pyrinomonadaceae bacterium
CCCGACAGTTTTCCTGTCGTGCATGAAAGCGCGCGCCTCCCACCCGCCGTCTATTTGCGCGCGCGCCTCTTCTCGACCGCGCTCGGCGAATACCTGCGCACGCGACACGGCCGCCGCTGGTGGCAGGCGCGCGCAGCAGCCGACGAGTTGATTGATGTTTGGAACACCGGCTCGCGTTACACGGTCGAGGAGTTGGCTTCGCTCGTCGGACTCGGCGCGCTCGACTTCGACATGCTGGCAGATAGAGCGGAAGCCGCTCTGAAAAGCGAATGAAACAGGTGCGACGAGTCAGCGTGCGCCTCGCGGCGACGCGCACGAGTTATCAGATCGAGATCGGCGAGGGCGTGCTCGACAATCTCGGCGACATCGCGCGACGCGCTCTTTCGGCAGAAGCGCGGCGCGTCGCCGTCGTTTCCAACCAACGCGTCTTCGCGCTCTACGGCGCTGTCGTCGTCCGAAACTTGCGCGCGTGCGGATTCAACGTCTCGCACTGGCTGATGGGCGACGGCGAGCGGCACAAAAATCTGCGAACGGCGGAGCGCGCGCTTGCCTTTTTTTCCCGGAGCAAACTCGAACGAACGGACGCGGTGGTCGCTCTCGGCGGCGGCGTCGTAGGCGACCTGGCGGGCTTCGCCGCCTCGGTCTATCTGCGCGGCATCGCTTTCGTGCAAGTGCCGACGACGCTCCTTGCGCAGATAGATGCGTCGGTCGGCGGCAAAACCGCCGTCAACACAAGCGACGGGAAAAATTTGATCGGGGCGTTTCATCAGCCGCGCGCCGTCGTCATCTCGACCGACACTTTGCAGACGCTTCCGCCGCGCGAACTGACCGCCGGGTGGTGCGAGGCCATCAAGCAGGGCGCGGTGGGAGACCGCCGCCTCTTCGAAGAGACGCGCCGTTTTCTCGTCGCGGAAAGAATGAATGAAACCGCGCCCGCATTTGCGCGTACACACAAGCGCGCATCGGAACTGGCAAACTTGATCGCCGCGCAGTGCGCCTTCAAAGCGAAGATCGTGGCCGCAGACGAGCGCGAAGACGCGGGGCGCACGGACGCGCGCTCGCGTCGCATCCTGAACTTCGGCCACACCGCCGCCCACGCGCTCGAAGCCGTGACGGGATACAGGCGTTTCCGGCACGGCGAAGCGGTTGGCTACGGAATGATCGTGGCGGGCGAAATTTCTGCGAGGCTAGGCATGCTCGATGCTTCGGAGTTAGAATCCCTGCGCGCCTCTGTGCGGCTCGCAGGGCGCCTGCCCCGCGCAGATGATCTGGACGAGCGCGCGATCCTGCGCGCGATAGATTCGGACAAAAAGAGCGTCGGCGGCTACGTCCGCTGGGTGCTGCTCGAAGGCATCGGGCGCGCGCGGATCGTCAGTGGGAAAGAGATTCCGCAGCGCGTCGTGCGCTCGGCGCTCGGCGCCGCGCTTCAAGCCAAACGTCTTTGAAAGAGGGAAAAGAGGGAGACTGAAATGAGTCAGGTGCGAGGCGAAAATTTCAGGGCACGGCGGGTGAACGAGCGCGGCGACTCGCGCCTCAATTTCCTCATCATCGTGGTGGTCGTTGCGGCGGTCGCCTACGCGGCCTATCAATATGTCCCCGTCGCCTATCAGGCATCGCAGTTCAAAGTCTTCATGCAGGACACGGTGGACAACGCAGCCGTCACAGACAAAAACGCGCCGTGGGCGGAAGATCAACTGCGCCGCAGCCTGCCGACTTATGGCGTGCCGCCCGAAGCGCTCGTCACGGTCGCCAACCGCTCCGGGCGTCTCGAAGCGCACGTCGAATACACGCTGCCCGTCCCGCTCCTCGTCACGACCTACCAGTACAAGTTCAACCACACCGTCAGCAGCAGCACGCTCCTGACCGGCGGCGGGTGAGAAATCGTAAAGGTGAAAAAGGTAAAGGGGAAGAGGTAAAGGAAAAGACGAGCACGTTGTCGCTTTTTCCTTTACCCCTTCCCCTTTACCTTTTCCCTTGCTTTATACCGCCGCGATTTTCGCGCCGAGCGAACTTTGGAGTTGGACGTAAGCGGAGGGTGCGCTGGCGAGCCAGGTGGTCGGGCAGACGCCGCAGCGTTCACAGGTGCTGACCGAAGGACACGGCGCGGTTGATTTTGCGATCTGCGCGCGTTCGTGTTCGCGCTGCATGAATTCGCGCCCCAACCCCGCGTCAACGATCTCCCAGGGCAAAAATTCTTCATACGTGCGCGCGCGGCTCGTGTGAAGGGCGGGGTCGAACCCGGTCGCGCGCAAGGCCGCGCCCAGATCGCCGCCGTTCTCCGCAAGCGTCTCGATCACGCGGCTGACGGAACGGTCGCCCGACGAAAAGAGCGCCTGTTCGTGCGCGATGCGCGCGGACATGGCGCGCACTTCCACGTTCGGCAGGCGCGCGAGTTGTTTCGAAACCCACTTCAGACGCCGCTTGAGTTCACGTTCCTCGCAGATCGGCTCCCACTGGAAAGGCGTATTCGGTTTGGGCACGAAGCCGTTCAGGGCGGGAATGATTTTGCCTGCACGACCGAAGCGTTTGCCCGCTTCGAGCATGCGGTCTTTGATGCGTTCGACGAGCCGCACCATCTCTTCCAAATCTTCGTCGGTCTCCGTCGGCAGCCCGACCATCAGGTAGAGTTTGACGGTCAACATGCCGCGATCAAAGACTGCGCCGCAGATGTCTACGATCTCGTCGTTCGTCAGGTTCTTGTTGATGACTTTGCGCAACCTGTCGGAACCCGTCTCCGGCGCGACCGCGATCTGCTGGTCGCGCGATTCGACGAGCGCGTCCAACAGTTCGTCTTCGATTTGATCGAGGCGGTGGGAAGAGACGGAGATGCGGAAGTTCATCTCGCGCAAGCCCTGCAAGATTTCGCTGATCTCCGGGTGGTCGCAGACGGCGGTGGAGACCAGACCGATCTTGTCGGTTTTGCCGCGCCACTCGGCGGCCTTCGCCAGCACATCGCGCGCGGGCACGACGCGCGGCGGCCAGTAGTTGAATCCAGCCCAGCAGAAGCGACACCCCTGCGAGCAGCCGCG
>DASQDV010000589.1:0-3381 GCA_035633995.1 Pyrinomonadaceae bacterium
TTCGGGCGCACACGCCGGAAGATCAGCGGACACTGGAAGGGGCACAATCAGCATGAGCGCAGCAGAGATCAATAAAGCGGCGGGGACGACCGGGACGACGGAAACGGATAAACCGAAGGTGACGGATTTTGAACTCGCGCAACGCAGCGCGGCGGGCGACCGCGATGCGTTCGAGCAGTTGTATCACCGCCACTTCCGACGCGTCTACGCCCTCTGCCTGCGCATGACGACCAACCCTTCGACCGCCGAAGACCTGACGCAGGAAGTCTTCATACACCTCTTCAACAAGATCGACTCGTTTCGCGGCGACTCGGCCTTCACCACCTGGCTGCATCGCATGACGGTCAACCACGTCCTGATGTATTTCCGCAAGAGCAGCACGCGCTCCGAGTTGTTGACCCATGAAGGCGAAACGCCCGTCCAGATCGTGCGCGGCACGGAGAACGCCGACAAGATGCCCATCGTCGACCGCATCGCGCTGGAAAAAGCGATCTCGGAACTGCCGCCCGGATACCGCAGCGTCTTCATCCTCCACGACGTGGAAGGCTACGAGCACGAGGAGATCGGGCGGATGCTCGGCTGCTCGACGGGCACGTCGAAATCGCAACTGCACAAGGCGCGTCTAAAATTAAGAGACCTCATCAGGCGACAGGCCGCGCAAAATTAGCATCTTAAGTGCGCCAGAAATTTTATCCCTTCCCGGAGTGAACCTCGATGGACTGTGAAGAAAGTTTACCACTGCTGAGCGAATACCATGCCGACGCGCTCGACGCGCCTCAGAAAGACGGGGTGCGCGCACACCTCGACGGCTGCCCGCCCTGCTGCGACGTTCTGCACGATGTTGAAACCATCGTCGTCTCGGCCAGTTCGCTCCGCGAAGAAGAAGGCATTTCGTTCCCCGACGAAAACGCCGTCTGGCAACGCATACAGTTTTCCTGAACTAACGCGCCTTGAAACATTCCCCTGCATCGCGCCGCGCGTCTCGCGTCGTGTCGCGGGCGGTTTCCCCAACACCTTTTTCAGTCGTTCCCGCCGGGTCAACATCAAGCATCGGCGTTTCTTGGAGAGGGCGGTTTCCGTGACCCTTTTGAGGCCGTTTCGCCAGTATTTTGTTGTACTTACGCCGTACTTCCCTCACACAAAGCAGTTAATTTCCCCTACGATAAAACTTTTTAATCTTTTGATTCATCTAACTCGTACTTAACGTGGCGACGCAAAGGGGTTGCCTCGCGCGCCGAAGGAGTTTATGCTAGCGGGCAACGTGGCTTTATTAAATAGTTTATCCTAGAGGCGGCAATTATTCGCGCGTCACGCGCTAAAGGCGGCAGGCGCAGAGGTTAATGGCGAGTATGATTGAGAAGGACAGAGCGGACGAGGGACTTCGGCCGGTCGGTTTCGGCGGCGACAAATACCTTTCTTTCGACGGGGTCGGCGAGGAACAGCACGACGACGCCATTTCCACCAGCAAACTTGAAGACGTTTTACAGAAACTCGGCGGCGCGAGCCTGACCGAAGCCGACTCCGACGAACTTCTCATCGAGGAAGTCGCCGCCGTCGCGGCGGACGAGACGGACGACCCGCTCGACGCCGAAGACGAACTCGACCTGTCAGCCGGTGTGGACGACAAATCGAGCGACCCCGTGCGCACTTACCTGCGCCAGATGGGAACCGTGCCCTTGCTCACGCGCGAGCAGGAAGTCTCCATCGCCAAGCGCATCGAACGCGGGCAGAACCGCACGCACAAGTCGCTCGCCCGCTCGCCCATCGCGCTCAAAGAACTCTTGCAGATCGGCGAAGACATTGACGCCGGAATGCTCAGCATCCGCGACGTGGTGGCGTTTGCGGATCAGGCCGACGTGGCCGACCTCGAAGACAAGACCGAAGAGTACCAGCGCTGGACGCTCGAAGGCATCGAGAAGATCAACACGCTCTTTCAGCAGGGCTTGAAGGATTGGGAGAAACTGCGCGCCGAGGGGCAGGTGACGCGCGGCAAGCGCACGAAGAAACTCCTGCGCCTGCGCCGCAAAGTGGCGGGCGCGCGACTCGAAATCGCGCAGGAGATGAAGCAGCTCACGCTGAAAGACGCGACGCGCCAACGTCTCATAGACGCCATCGCCGCCGTCCACAAAGACATCCGCACCGCCGAGCGCGAGATCGAGAAGTACACCGAAAAACTCGGCTCGAAACGCATCAAGCCGGAGCAGGAGAAGGACTACAAGAAGCACATCAGCGCGGCCAGGAAACGGCTCAAAGAGATCGAAGCCGCGCATCAGGTCTCGATCCTTGAGATCAAGCGCTCGCACCAGTCAATCGCGCGCAGCGTGGCCGAGACCATCGAGGCCAAGAGCGAGTTGACGGAAGCGAACTTGCGTCTCGTCGTCTCGATAGCGAAGAAGTACACGAATCGCGGCCTCCAGTTCCTCGACCTCATTCAGGAGGGCAACATCGGTCTCATGCGCGGCGTGGAGAAATTCGACTGGCGGCGCGGCTACAAGTTTTCGACCTACGCGACGTGGTGGATTCGGCAGGCCATCACGCGCGCCATTGCCGATCAGGCGCGCACCATCCGCATCCCCGTCCACATGATCGAGACGATCAACAAACTCGTCCGCACTTCGCGCGCGCTCGTGCAGGAACTCGGGCGCGAGCCGACGAGCGAAGAGATCGCGCAGAAGGTGGACATGCCCGTCTCGAAAGTGCGCAGCGTCTTCAAACTGGCGCAGCAGCCGATCTCTCTGGAGACGCCCATCGGCGAAGAGGAAGATTCGCACCTCGGCGACTTCATCGAAGACAAGGGACGCGTCAATCCCGCCGACTCGGTCGTCGCCGCGAATTTGCGCGAGATTACGGACGAAGTTTTGGCTACTCTGTCGCCGCGCGAGGAAAAAGTCATCAAGATGCGCTACGGACTCGGTCCCGTCGGCGAGGAGCACACGCTCGAAGAGGTGGGCAAAGACTTCAGCGTGACGCGCGAACGCATCCGCCAGATCGCGGCGCAGGCGCTCCGAAAACTTCGTCACCCTTCGCGCTCGCGCCTCCTGCAAGCCTTCATCGAAGGCGTGCAGCACTAAAGCCGGGAAGTTCGACTGACACACGAAAGGCGACCGCGAAACTATCGCGGTCGCCTTTTTTATTCTTCAAACGGACGGATGCGCGCGTGCGGACAGGTGCGACGCGCGTGCGGCACGATGCTTTACCTTTTCGCAGCCGCGTTATGGCCTGTTGCTGTTCGTCGGCGTGTCGCGCCCGGCGTTCTTGTTAACGCCCGTCGGCTCGACGTTGGAGTTGCCTTTAACGGCCGAGTTTGTGTTGCCCTCGCTCGTGCCGCCGATGCCCGTATCTTTCGGGCCGATTCCTTCACGGCTCCCGGTGCTGTTATTG
>DASQDV010000590.1:0-1802 GCA_035633995.1 Pyrinomonadaceae bacterium
GAACGTGGAACGATGCAGGAGAAGACAGAAAACAGAATACAGGAGTCAGAAGAAATCAACTTCCGCGTTTTTCTTCTGACTCCTGAATTCTGTTTTCTGACTCCTGTATTCTGTTTTCTGTCTCCCGCTTTCACTTCATCATTCATCGTTCCTACTTCATCGTTTTATGCTAGACTTCGCGGCGCTATTTCCAGTCCCGCTAATTCCAGCGATCACGCGTATCTCGACCGGAAAACTCGATGAGCTACACAAATTTGTTTCGTAAAAAGAGCGTCGTGCAGATCAAACGCGACGCCGAACTCGGCTACAGCGACGCGCACGGCGATCTAGCGAAGGACGCCGAACCGCACCTGCGTAAAACGCTCGGCGTGCTTGACCTCACGTCGCTCGGCATCGCCGCCATCATCGGCGCAGGCATCTTCGCCATGATTGGCAACGCCGCCTTCAACGGCGGCCCCGCCGTCATCTTCCTCTTCATGTTCGTGGCGATGGCCTGCGGTTTTTCCGCGCTCTGCTATGCCGAGTTTGCGTCGAAGATTCCGGTGGCCGGTTCGGCCTACACCTACGCTTACGCCTCTTTCGGCGAACTCGTCGCGTGGATCATCGGCTGGGACTTGCTGATGGAATACGCCATCGGCAACATCGCCGTCGCCATCTCGTGGAGCGACTATTTCACGGGGCTGCTCTCCGGCTACGGCATCAACGTGCCCGCTTACCTGACGATGGATTTCCTGTCCGCCTCGCGCGGCTACGACACCATCAACGGCCTCATCTTGCAGGGCAGCAACCTCGACGCCATCAACGCCATGCCCGACGTGACGAGCGGCATGAAAGAGGCTTACGCCGCGTGGTCAACCGCGCCGCGCGTCGCGGGCATTCCCTTCATCTGTGATCTCCCGGCGCTCGTCATCGTCGTGCTCATCACCGCGCTCGTCTACGTCGGCATACGCGAATCGAAACGCGCGTCGAACATAATGGTCGCGCTCAAACTCGCCGTCATCTTTCTCGTCATCGTGCTCGGCGCGTTCTACGTCAACCCCGCCAACTGGTCGCCGTTTGCGCCGAACGGCGCGGCGGGCGTGCTCAAAGGCGTGGCGGCGGTCTTCTTCGCCTTCATCGGCTTCGATGCGCTCTCGACCACCGCCGAAGAATGTAAAAACCCGACGCGCGATCTGCCCCGCGCGATGATCTACTCGCTCATCATCTGCACGACGCTCTACGTCATCCTCGCGCTCGTCCTGACCGGCATGGTCAGTTACAAGCAGTTGCAGGTGGGCGACCCGCTCGCGTTCGTGTTCGGCCCCGAAGGCGCGAATATGCCCTGGATGTCAGGGATAGTCGCCGTCAGCGCCGTGATCGCGATTGCCACCGTGCTGCTCGTGTTCCAACTCGGACAGCCGCGCATCTGGATGGCGATGTCGCGCGACGGCCTCCTGCCGCCCATATTTTCGAGCATTCATCCGCGCTTCAAGACGCCCTGGTTCTCGACCATCATCACCGGCCTCGTCGTCGCCATCCCGTCGCTCTTTATGAATCTGACGGAGGTGACTGACCTGTCGAGCATCGGGACGCTGTTCGCCTTCTGTCTCGTCTGCGGCGGTGTGCTGCTCGGCGCGCACACGCGCGGACTCGAAAAAGTCGAGAACGAACGCAGCTTCGTGCCCTACATCAACTCGCAGTACATCGTGCCCGCGATCTTCCTGATTGCGTGGGCGGCGCTGCTCTACTTCAACGCGGACGGCGTGCGCGCCTTCTTCAGTTTCACCGACCCGGCGGATGCCTCGCTCGGCGCGTGGGAGGTG
>DASQDV010000591.1:0-2419 GCA_035633995.1 Pyrinomonadaceae bacterium
TGCCCCTGCCGCTGGAGTTCCTTTTGCAGCACGAGACGCAGGTTCGCTTCGTCTTCGGCCACTAAGATTCTGCTCGGCAACGTGGTGCTCAACTCGTTCGGCCTCCGTCCAATCGTTCTTCACTGAGCGAGGGCAGCGTCAGCGTGAAAGTCGTCCCGCGCCCGACGACCGAATCCACCGCCACGCGCCCCCCGTGTTCCGCCACAATACCATAACAGACCGCCAGCCCAAGACCCGTTCCCTGCCCGACCTCCTTCGTCGTGAAGAAGGGGTCGAAGATGCGCGCCAGATTCTCCTGCGGGATGCCGATGCCGGTGTCGCACACCTCGATGCGCACGCCCGCGCCTTCCGTCTGCGCGCGCAACAGAAGCGTCCCGCCCTGCGGCATCGCGTCAATCGCGTTCTCGGCTAGGATGATCACGGCCTGCTGCAACTGCCCCGCGTCGCCCGACACCGATGCCACGTCGGCAGGCGCGTCAACCGTAATCTCGACGTTGCGGCTGCGCTTCTGGTGCCGCAGCAAACGCGCCGCCGCTTCCAGCACTTCGCCCAGCTCGACGGGCGCGTGCTGCCCCGCGCGGTTGCGGCTGAAATCAAGCAGGCCGTTCGTGATCGTCTTACAACGAAAAGCCTCGCTGCGAATCAGCGACAAATATTCGCGCAGGTCTTCGACTTCCGCCGACTGGCCGAACGCGCCTTCCGTCACGCGCGTCTCCAAAGCCTCGGCGCAGGCGGCGATGGTGGCGAGCGGGTTGTTGATTTCGTGCACGACCCCGGCGGCGAGACGCCCGACCGCCGCGAGTTTCTCCGTGCGCGCCACCGCGCGGTTCGCCTCAACGCGCGTCGTGATGTCTTCGCCGACCGTGATGACGTGTGAAACTTCGTCGCCCTCGACGCGCATCGGGACTTTGCTGACGAGCCAGTGTTTCGCCGTGCCGTCGGTGGCGGTCGATTCCTGCTCGATGCGCTCGATGCGACCCGTCTCGAAGGCGCGGCGGAATTCGCGTTCCAGCGTTTCGCGCGGCTGGCGCGTGAGCACGTCGAAGATGTTGCGCCCCAGAGCTTGCCCGCGCGGGATGCCCTGCCCGCCGAGTTCGCGGTTGCGATTCCACGCGACGATGCGATAGTCGCGGTTGACCGCGTAGAGCGAAACGGGCAGCGTGTCGATGATGGCTTCGGTGAAACGCCTCTGCGCTTCGGCCTCGGCGGTGCGGCGGTCGACCTATTTGGCAAGGCTCGCGGATGAAGCGCGCGCCGCTTCGTAGAGCGAAGAGATGTGCGCGGCGAGCGCGGCCTGCTGCGCCGCCGCATCCACGAGGCGGCTCTCCGTTTCGCCGCAATCGCCCGCGCGGTCGTAGGCGGCGATGAGCGCGCCGAGCGCGCGCCCGCCGAAGCGCAGCGGCGCCACGTATTCGACGCGGTGCATGGCGTCGCGCAGGAAAAAGCTCGCGCTATCTTCCAGCCGCACGGCCGCCTGCGGATTCGAGGCGAGCCACGCGTTCAACTTCGCCATGTCAATTAACGCATCGCCCTCCGCGCTGCCTTCCCGGTCAAAGACGCAGACCGCCGCCTGCGCGCGCGTCGCCTCCGCGTCGTGTTCGCGTGCGTTGTTGCCGTCGTCGAATTTTTGCGTGTCGAACATGGCGGCGCAGAGCAAGGCGTTCGCGGCCTCGTAGGTTGCGCCCGCCACGCGCCGGACGACTTGCAGCGGTTCGAGCGCGACGAGCAGGCCGCGCCCCAGGTCGGCCAGAAACCCCAATTCGCGATTGCTGCCGACGAGGGCGCTCTCGCGCTCCGCCGCCTCGATCTGAGCGCCGACGCGCGACAAAAGTTCGCGGCGCGTGGCGGGCTTGACGATGAAGTCGTCAGCCCCGGCGGCGAATGCGCCGACCTTTCGCTCCTCGTCGTCGTGCGCCGAGATGATGATGATCGGGAGCCGCCGCGTCGCCTCCTGCGCGCGCAACAGGCGGCACAGGGCGAGGCCGTCCACGCCCGGCAGTTCGATGTCGAGCAGGATCAGATCGCACGGCTCGCGGTGGAGCATCCGCAGCGCGGTCGGCGCGTCGGCGGCCACCTTGACGTGGTGGTGCGCGCTCTCGAACACGCCTTGCAGCGAGACGCGCGCCCGTTCGTCGTCGTCAACGATGAGCAGGGTGAAGATTTTGGCGGCTTGTGTGGAAGAGACCGGCATGCTTTCGTTACGAACGCGCCGCGCGAGACTCGGTCTGGCGCAGACAGTCGGACAGTTAAGAGAAGCAGTCACGACTGCGGGTGCGCGCGGGCGTGCAGACGCTCTACAGAAGCGCATCCCGGCCGGCGGCGCTTGCCGCAGCCCTGTGCCTCTCTAACGATTGAAAGCGATGATGGGCGGGAATGTCAAGAAGGTTGTCCATAATCAGTTGTCCGTTGCCAGTTGTTT
>DASQDV010000592.1:0-1619 GCA_035633995.1 Pyrinomonadaceae bacterium
CGAGCGCGGCCAGCGCTATCGCGCCGACGATGGCGAAGACCCGCAAGCCGCGTTGCCACTCCGGCGGTCGCGCCGCGAGCCAGAGGAGCGCGAGGCAGGCGAGCCACGCGAAGGCCGCCGTCCATAGGTAAAAATAGGAAAAGACGAGCAGCGCGAAACACGCTCCCGCGCAGACCGCGGAGACGTTCGAAGCGCGCCTGCCTTCGACTTTGAGCGCGCGCCAGACGAGCCAGAAGAAGAGGAACAAGAGAGGCATGGGCGCGGCCGGTAGATAACGACGCAGGAACGGCAGCGGGAGATAGGCGGTTTCCAGCCCGCGCAGCGTCCGCACGATCTTCTGCGCGAGTGAAGGGAAGCACAGGACGGCGAGCACGCCGGTTGCCGCCAGCGCGTCGTCGTCCAGGATGGCGGAGAGCAGTTGATACAGCGCGAGCGCGGAAGCGAAGGCGGCGAAACACGAGAGGACGATGAAAGCCGTGGAGGCGGAGACGCCGAGCAGACGCGCCGGCAGCGCGACGGCGTAGGCCGGAACGAACTGGATGGAGAAGAGCGACTCGGGTTGGGGCGCGCCGGGCGCGTCGTCGCGTCCCGTGTAGGGATCGCTCAGGCGCGGGCGGCCGTCAATCAGGGCGTTGATGTAAGCGGCGTAGGCGGCCTCGTCGAAGAAGAAAGAGAGATGCGAGCCGTGCCACGCGCGCCCGCCGAGCGCACGCCACATCTGCAACTGCGGCACGAGCGCGACAAAGGCCAACACCAACGCCGCCGCGACGCCCCAACGCCGACGCCGCTTTCGTTCCTGTTCGATCAGGTGCAACGAACTCTCCTTGGAAGTTGTTTGCAAAGCCCCGAAGGGGCGACATGTAATAGCCCGGCGCATCGCGCCGGGTCAGTCAGTGGCCGTCCTTGATGAGAAGCCCTGAAAGGGCGAAATATATCCGGCGAAATATATCTATGTCGCCCTTTTCAGGGCTTGGCCTGATAACGACGATCTGCCTAGGGCGTTGCCCTAGGCTATTGCATGTCGCCCCTTCGGGGCTTTTATACACTTCCCGAACAGTTTCTTAGACATCTAAACGCAAGAAGAACGGGCGCAAGTCTTAAAGTAAACTTGCGCCCGTCGGGTTATGGTCAGGCTGGCAACCGCACGTGCGCGCTTAACTTTGCGGCGGCGCGGGTGCGCTGCCATTGGCGCGTGCGCCGGAGAAGTCGTAGGTGACGTGGAGACGGAGCGCGCCGTCTTTGACTTCGGAGCGCACGTCTTTGGCCTGCGCTTTGAGCGTGCCGTTGCTGGCCTGCACGGGCACGTTCAGAGAGAGTTGCGCGCCGCGCATCAGGACGAGCGGGTTGACCTTCTGGTTGATCGCCGTCTGGACAAAACTCGTCACAATCGGATTGGCGAGCGGCGACACGTTGGCGAGGTTGACGCTGGAGATCGTGATCTGCCCGTAGAGCGTCTGCTCTTCGGGTTTGAAGTAGAGCGCGATGTTGGCTTCCGCCGCGCCGCTGAAATTCACGCACTGACCGAACAGCGCGCGGCTGCCGCTGAACGCCAGCGGCGCGACGATCTGCCCGTTCCGCAAAGTCACGCCCGTGCGCACGCCGCCGCCTTCCTGCGCGAG
>DASQDV010000593.1:0-5495 GCA_035633995.1 Pyrinomonadaceae bacterium
GACATGGAAGGCGGTGGCTTTCCTTACGAGGCGTTGCAGGCTGAAATGCGTGGGCTGGGTGTTGCAGTTCCGACGCCGCCGAGCCCCGGCGCGTCTCGAATAGACGCCATGCGGGACTTGTGGACTGGTGCGGGTCTGGACGGCGTCGAAACGCGGGAGATCACCGTCGAACGGACGTTCGCAGATTTCGAAGACTACTGGACGACCATCATCGGAGGGCCGAGCGTCGGGGCACAACTCAAGGCGATGGCGTCCGAGCAACTCGCGCTGCTCCAAGCGCGGATGCGCGCGCAACTGCCGGCAGATGCCAACGGCCGTATCACCTATAGCGCCCGGGCTAACGCAGTAAAGGGTCGCGTACCGGACAAATTTTAAGGACGAATCCCCGCGTGACTTTGGAACCGCCGATTAACTTGTGAAGATTGTGAATCGGTGCAAGGTCGAAGCAATTCAATCTCATTAAGTAATCGTTGTGAATATCCTGCGTTTGACCGGAGTTAGTATTCACAGCATAACGCATCAACTCGACGGGTCTCAGCGCCGCTCGGTACCGCTCAATCACCGCGCAGGGTGCGGAAGGTGATCGAATAACGCAGCGCCTCCACCGGCGGGATGCTGTGCTCCCACTCTGTCCGCGCTTGACCGCTCAAAAAATATGCGGAGCGCGCCTCGGCCACGACGTTCACTCGCTCCCACTTCTTCTCGCCGACCGCCCGCCTCAGGCGCAGGACACACGGGGCGACGAGCGAGATGCCCACGACCTCGCCGAAGACAGCTTTATCACGATGCCAGCCGATACCGGCGCTCTGGCTGTACTCGGTGACCATCACGTGTTGAAACTCCTTCGCTTCCCGGACGGCGAACGCGGCGGCGGACTCGCGCAGCGCGAGGAGGTATTCGGGAATGTTCTCGGCTTTCCTGAGATGACGTGCGGAGAAATCGTAGTGCCAGCCGAAGGAGACCACGCGGCGCTTGCCTTTGTAGCCGTGAAACTCGAACTCACGGAAGGGCAGTTCGCGCACGTGCGCGAGGAGCGCGTCTTCCTCAGTCGTGCCGATCAGTTCCGGCCGGTAGCGGAAGCCTGCGGGGACATGCGGCATGGTGTCGTCCGTGCCGCCCGTGCCCTCAAAAAAGTTAAACTGCGATGTCATGTCTCTCGCTGTTGTCGCTCCGCTTGCTCCTCCCTGCGTAGTCGTGCGTCAAGCGCGAAAGTGCCGAAGGGGATCAAAGACGCCACGAGCGCGCCGAATGCCAGTGCGAAGGACAGGCTTCGCCTGACGGTTACTTCGGCAACGGCGAACAGGTAGAGCATAAACAGGACGCCGTGAATCCACCCGGCCGTTTTGACTGCGGCAGGCATCCCGGCAAAGTACTTCAGGGGCATCGCCACTCCGAGCAGCAGGAGGTACGAGATGCCTTCGATGAACGCGATGACGCGCAGGCGACCGATAGGGGTTCTCAGCAAGTCTCAACTCCAACAGGGAAACGTCAGGTGCAACTCACAGTATCACGCTTGCCCACTCATAATCCCTAGTGTGACAAAAACTTTCCGCCCACACAAGATATTGAAGCAACCGCTTACTCTTCAACTCAATTCATTACGGTAACTATATTTGCTGCCACGCGACCTTGGCGAAGCGGCCACTTCGGAGGGGCTTTTGGAGGATTCTGGCACGCAAGTCGCCCATTCTCCCGTAACCTCCAGAGGCTGTACCAAACTCTTACGAAGTTGGTGAATCTGAGAGCGACCGCCGTACCGCTTCGCGTCTGTGGCAGACGCCGCGGCCTCCCCGTCCGGCCAGGTATCGAGGCTTTTTTATCTAATTTGAGTACTTCCAAACCCTGCCCCGGAGGGAAATAGCAATGGACGAGGTTAAACGAGGCGACGAAGTGGAAAGTGGGCGGTGGGAACCGTCGCCGGTGGACGATCCAACCGTAGTCGCGCCACGCTTTGACCAACTGGAAAAAGCGTTTGCGCGGCCTGTCGTGCCCCTCGACGGCTCCAATAACACCCGCACGAGTGTCAATTCTACCGCCGGGACGAGGTCGCCGGGCGGCTTTTCTTTGCGAGCCATCTCAAGCCACCTGGTGCTCGTTTGGGCGTTGGTTGCAACACTGGCTGCGGTAACCATTGCGGTCTACCGGAGCACTCATACGTCCGAGCCACAGGTCGCGCCGCAAACGACACCGGAGAGCATCGTCAGCGAAGCGGCGACCCCTACCCCTCAGCCCGCGCGGCGAGAAGTCCCTGTCGCCCCGGCGCGGGGCGTGAAGATGGTCGCGGCGCAAGAATCGCTGCCTTCGCGGGAAGGACACGATTGGTCTGATGGGGGAGACGCTAAAAGGGATGAGCCGGAAGAAGAAGAAGAAGAGTTAGACGAGCGCGCGCGCAAGGAGGAGAAGCGTCGCCGCAAGGAGGAGAAGAAACGGCGCGAGGAGGCCGAAGAAAAGGCCGAAGAAGAGGCCGAGCGCGCACGCAAGGCAGCCCGTAAGCAGGCCGAGCGGCAGAAGGAACGGCAGAAGGAGCGACAGAAGGAAGAGGGAGAGAAGGCGCGGCTCGTCGGGGTGCTCACCAGGCAAGACTAAACATCATGCCGATGGTCGGTGACTCAAACGGTTTTTTTGAAGAGAGGCCATTCAAGCTATTGAGTGGCGATTGATTGAACAAACGTTAAGGCAGGACATAAAAAAATGATTTCACAAAACAGGCTACGTCCACTAGCGGCCTTCGCCGCGCTTCTGGTTCTAAGCCTTCCATCTTTCTCACAGCAACAAGCGAGACCGGACAAGCAGAATATTGCCCCGCAGGGCACTCCCGTGATGTGGCGCGACCCGGTCGACATCGCTGCGCGCGACCTGTTTCACGGCCCCGGCGGCGAGGCGATGATGCCGGATTTAAGAAAGGTCACCTTTATCAAACAGGAGACGGGCGGCTACTCGACAAAGTACCGCGTGCGCGACGCATCCGGCAGCGAGTGGGTGGCGAAGATCGGCAAGGAGGCGCAGAGCGAGACGGCGGCGGTGCGCCTCGTCTGGGCTATCGGCTACATGACGGAGATCAACTATTTAGTCCCGCGACTGCACATTGAAGGCAAAGGCACGTTCGAGAACGTGAGGCTCGAAGCGAGACCCGAACACATCAAGCGGCTCGACGAATGGAAGTGGACTAAAAATCCCTTCTCGGGCACCAGGGAGTTGCGCGCGCTCGTCATTATGATGGCGCTGCTGAACAACTGGGACATCAAGGATACGAATAACAAAGTCCTGCTGGTGCCCAACCTGAAGACCGGTCAGAACAGGTTGCATTACATCGTCAGCGATCTGGGAGCGACCTTCGGCAGGGTGAAGGTTGACGCGCCCGTCATCTGGCGCATCAAGCGCAACCGCAACGACCCGGCGGACTATGCCGAAGACCCCTTCCTCGAAGACGTGACGGACGGGCGGGTCTTCCTCTTCTACAAGGGCAAGAGCCAGCGCCTTTTCGATGATCTGAGGGTGGAAGAGGCGGCCTGGCTGGGCGGTCTGCTCGCGCGCCTGAGCGATCAGCAGATCGGCGACGCCTTCCGCGCCGCCAACTACACTCCGGCGGAAGTCCGTCTGATGACAAAGGCCGTGCGCACGCGGATCAATGAATTGGCGAATATTCGTTGAAGGGTGCAACGGCAGCGGCAATCGCCGGACACTATGAGCCGATATTCGTCAGCGCTTCATTCTCAGTAGAGAGACGAGTTGAGAAAACCTCTGAGAGTGATAATAACTGAAACGCTATTCTTCCGACCCTGCCGAATAAAATACCCGCTGCGATTAATACAAATTTCGCAGCGGGTATTTATGCGATGACGCGTTCGCGCCGGCGGCTACTTATTCCAGGCGACGCGCGCCTCCAGCGTGAAAGTTTTTTCACGCTGGAGGCGCAAAGTTAAAGCGAACGGCGCAAAGGGTCGAGTGGTGATTCGTAGTTTTGAAATAAGCTCTTAGTGAGCAGTGAAACTTTTTGCAACACTACCTTTGCGTCCCTCTCATGGAAAGACACGCTCGACCGGCGTGATGCGAACCTGTTCGGCGCGCACGTCAATCGGGTAAACCTGAATGATCTTGTCCTCGTCCAGAATCTCTTGCGGCTTGGGCGAGTTGTAGGTCATGGGCGAGGGCTTGTTCGCGAGAATGGCATCGCGTAAGCCTTCGGCGTCTTTCGTGACGACGACGATGCGCATGCGGTTCGTCGCCAGATACTTTTTGATGGCGGCATTCACCTCTTCGAGCGTGAGGCGCGAAAGCCCGTCGCGCATGTGCTGGTTGAAGTCGCCGATCTTGTAATAGCGGCTGTCGAGCGCGTAACCGAGTTGGGCGTCCTGCGTGGCGGTCAGGATGTTGGAATACTTGGTGAGGAACTCGCGCGTGCCCTCGAAGGCTTCGCGCGAGAGGCCGTCGCGGACGAGTTTGTCATATTCGTAGAGCGCGGCGCGCAGGACGAAGTGGCCTTGTTCGGGCGGCACGGGGCGAATCCAGATTTGGAAAATCTGCTGCTGGCGCGCGAGGTTCGGCTCGGGCTCGAACTGGAACATGCCGCCGGGAAAGTATTCGATGTAGGCATAGTCGCCGTAGTTCAGGCCGCGCGCTTCGCGCAGACGTTGATAGAGATAACTGTTGGACGAGCGATGCTGCCCGAAGTAGGAGGCGACGACGGCGAGCGCAGGCCAATCACGGTCGGCGCGCGTGACATCAATCGGGAAGCCGAGCGAGATGGCGGTGGAGCGCGTCTCGCGTTTGACGATGTCAATGTGCATGCCCGATTCGAGTTTGGGCGTAAAGAAGTTTGAGGGCGTCCGGGTGCCCGCCGGAAGTTTGGCGAAATCGGCCTTGACCTTCGCGGGAAACGTCGCCGGGTAGCCGCCCGCGAGGCCGAGCACCATGTTGGCCTGCGTGTAATGCGTGCGATAGAACTCGCGCACGTCTGCGAGCGTCAGTCGTCCGAGCGCGCCGATGCCGCCGTAGTTGTGATGGCCGTAAGGGTGTCCGGCGTAGATGTTGTTGTAGAGTTGCTCCTTGCCCAACTCTTCATCGTTACCCTCGCGCAGGGAGACTTTGAGATAGTTGATCATGTTGGCTTTGATGCGCGCGAAATCGTCTTCGCGGAAGCCGGGGTCGAGGAGCATCTGGCTGATGAGTTCGTAGTAACGCGACAGATTGTCGGCGTGTGTCGTGCCCGTGAAGACGGTCATCTCTTTATCCACCTGCGAACTGAAAGAGGTCGCCATCGGGTAGAAGGCTTCCTGAATCTTCTCGTAAGGGAGCGTGCGCGTGCCGCCGCCCGACAGGAGCGACGCCGTCAGGGCGGCCAAGCCCTCTTTGCCCGCCGGGTCGTCTGCCGCGCCCGTCATAAAGAGAATGCGAAACGTGACGAGCGGAGAGCGGTTGGGGAGCAGCACGGCGCTTGGATCGGGGACCGTGTGCATCATCACCGGTCCTTTGATGCGCTCGGGCGGTTTTGATCG
>DASQDV010000594.1:0-2572 GCA_035633995.1 Pyrinomonadaceae bacterium
ACGATGGTGAGCGGCGAAGGCATCGTCGCGGAGTTTGCGGGGCCGGGCGAGTTGTTGATCCAGACGCGCAACCTCGCGGCCTTCGCCGGTCTGTTGAAACCCTTCTTCCCGACGCAGGGCGGCAGCGGCAGCGGCTTCAACATCAATCTCGGCGGGTGACAGTTTAGCCCGCCGTTCGGAGCATTATGTCGGCTTTAAGCGAACAGACGAAATCTTCCATCATCAATCTTCGACCCGGAGAGGGGCGGCGCGTGAGCATCATCGGCGTGCCGCTCGGTTTCGGCGCGGGAACGGCGGGCGTTGATTTAGGCCCGGCGGCCATGCGCGTCGCGCGGCTCACGCAGAGGCTCGCGCTGCTCGGCTACGAGGTGCGCGATCTCGGCGATATGCGTCTGGAGCGACCGCAGACAATCGCAGCAGGGCAGGAGAAGGCGAAGTACCTGCGCGAGATCAGCATGGCCTGCGAAGAACTCGCATCGGAGGTGCAGAAGGTGATGCGCGCGGGCGAGTTTCCGCTCATACTCGGCGGCGACCATTCCATCGCCGCCGGTTCGT
This sequence comes from Pyrinomonadaceae bacterium, assembly GCA_035633995.1. Taxonomy (GTDB): domain Bacteria; phylum Acidobacteriota; class Blastocatellia; order Pyrinomonadales; family Pyrinomonadaceae; genus JAIVJZ01. Next base: position 556 of record DASQDV010000594.1, read on the forward strand.
GCGCGGGCGTGGCATCAGTTCTACGCGAGAAGGGACAACACATCGGCATGATCTGGTTCGACGCGCACGCGGACATGAACACGCCGGAGACGACCATGTCCGGCAACGTTCACGGCATGCCGCTCGCCGCGCTGCTCGGCTACGGCGCGCCGGAACTAACGCACATCGCGGGCTTTGCGCCCAAACTCGACCCGCGTTACTGCGCGCACATCGGCGCGCGCGACCTCGACCCGGCGGAGCGCGAGTTGATACGCAAACTCGGCATGCGTTTCTTCACGATGCGCGAAATTGACGAGCGCGGCATGAGCGCGTGCGTTGATGATGCGATTCAGATTGCGAAGCAAGCGCCGGGCGGGTATGTCGTGACGCTCGACGTGGACGCGCTCGATCCGGGCGACGCGCCGGGTTCGGGCACGGTCGTGCGCGGCGGGCTGACCTACCGCGAGTCGCATCTGGCGTTGGAAAAGATCGCCGAAGCGGGCGGCATGCTCGCCTTCGAAGTAGTCGAAATCAACACCGCCCTCGACATCAACAACCGCACGGCGGAACTCGGCGTCGAACTCATCCTCTCGGCTATGGGAAAAACGATTCTTTAAAAAGTGATGAGTGACGAGTGATGAGTTTGGAGCAGAAGCAATTAGACCTGTCTTTGCTTGCCGCTTGTCACTTGTCGCTGTTTTCAGGAGTTTGGATTGAAAAGAAAAATCAGAGTCGGGGTGATCTTCGGGGGGCGTTCGGGCGAGCATGAGGTGTCTCTGCGTTCGGGGCTGGCGGTGATCGATGCAATTGATCATGAGAAGTACGAGGTGATCCCGCTGGCGATTACGAAGACGGGCGAATGGCTTTCGCCCGCCGAGGCGATGAAGTTGCTGCCGCGTGCGACGGCCGGGTTGCTGTCGCGTGAAATGGGCGAAAGCCGCGAGGCGCTAACCATCGTCGGCGACCCTTCGCGTTCCGGCCTCGTCGCTTTCAACCCGGATGACGGGCGGCCTTCTCCGGCGTCAATGCCGGTGGACGTGGTCTTCCCGGTGCTGCACGGGACATACGGTGAGGACGGCACGATTCAAGGGCTGTTCGAGATGGCAGGCGTGCCTTATGTCGGCTGCGGCGTGCTCGCGTCGTCGTGCGGGATGGACAAGGTGGCGATGAAGATGCTGTTTCGCGAGGCGGGGCTGCCCATCTGCAAGCACATCTGGTTTCTGCGCGCGGAGTGGGAACGCGAACGCGCCGCCGTCGCCAGGCGCGTGGCGCGGCAACTGGGATTTCCGTGCTTCGTCAAGCCCGCGAACTTAGGATCGTCGGTCGGCATCTCGAAGGCCACCGACCGGCGCACGCTCGAAGCGGCGATAGATTTGGCGGCGCGTTACGACCGCAAAATAATTGTTGAAGAGGGACTCGATGCGCGCGAGATTGAATGTGCCGTGATCGGCAACGACGAACCGGAGGCGAGCCAACCGGGCGAATACATCGTGCACGACCAGCAGGGCGCGTTTCTCGATTACACGGAGAAGTACAGCAATACCGGGCACGTCGAATTCGTCGTGCCCGCACCCCTTTCGAAGTCTGTGGCGGCGCGCATCCGGCGCATGTCCGTCGAGGCGTTCAAAGCGATTGACGGCAGCGGCCTCGCGCGCGTGGACTTTTTCCTCCGGCGCGACACGAACGAACTGCTCGTCAACGAACTCAACACCAACCCCGGCCTCACAGACGTTTCCGGCTACCCTAAAATGTGGGCGGCCTCCGGCCTCCCCTTCAAAGAAGTCATAGACCGTCTCATCCAACTCGCCCGCGAACGCCACAAAGACAAGTCGCGCAACGAAACGAGCCTGTGAAGGGAGAAGGATGAAGTAGGAACGCGGAATGATGAATGAGAAGACAGAAGTCAGAATACAGGAGTCAGAAGCAAAGCGCGGGAGGTGTTTGCTTCTGACTCCTGCGTTATGAATTCTGTCTTCCGGCTTTTACTTCATCGTCCCTACTTCATCCTTTGGCTTCATCCTTCGGCTTCATCCCTGCT